>CAZPSO010000301.1:0-2882 GCA_964588895.1 uncultured Tessaracoccus sp. | reverse complement strand
CATGGCGATCGCCTGCGCGCCGCCAACGGCGTAGACCTCGTCGACGCCGAGCATGTGGGCCAGGGCCAGGATGTTGGGGTGGGGCCACCCACCGAAATCGGCCTGCGGTGGGGACGCGACGGCGATGCTGCCCACTCCGGCCACCTGGGCGGGGACCACGTTCATGATCACGCTGGAGGCCAGTGGTGCCAGTCCGCCGGGCACGTAGAGGCCGACGCGGTCCACCGGGATGCTGCGCATCGCCACCTGCGCACCGGGGGCCAGTTCGGCAGGGTCGCGGCGGGGGTCGGTCTCCAGGGTTTCGGCGACCTTTTGGCGGCGTTGGATGCTGAGGGTGAAGGCGTGCGCCAGTTCCGGGGCGAGCGCGGCCCGGGACTGCTCGATGACGTCGGCGGGGACACGGAAGCTTGGCGGCACCACACCGTCGAACCGGGCCGAGTACTCGGTCAGTGCCTGCGCTCCCCGGGCGGCCACGTCGTCGCACAGCGGTCCGACGACCTGCAGCGCGGCATCGACGTCAAAGTCGGCACGCGGCAGGTGGCGCGCGGGCGACGTGGTCAGTTCGCGTAGATCGACAGTTCTCAGCACAACGCCATAGTCTATGCGGCGCGCCGAGGCGGGCCGTGATCAGGCCGAAGCGTGGTCAGGTTCCGCCGCGGGTGGCTTCCGGGTGCGCGGCTCCGGCCAGAAGGCGGCGAGCAGCATGACGGGCGTGATGGCGGTGAATGGCGCCACCAGGAGGGCGGCCCAACTCCTCAGTTCCAGGTCGATCGGCACGATGTCCCCGGGAACGGCACTGGCAAGGCGCACGTCGAAGTTGCCCGGCGTCACCAGGGTGCCGGTCCCCCACGTCAAGAGCGCTATCCCCACGGCGCCGACGAGGGCCACGGCGCACACCCACCAGCCCCAGCGGTGGAACCACAACCACGCCATGATCCCCGCTGCCAGGCCGACCAGCCCGGTGATCAGGACGAACCAGGCGTCGGCGGTGAACACGGAGGCCATGCCCCGCTCGGACATGCTGGCGCCCAGGTTCTCGTCCACGACGTAACCGGGCCGCGGGGTGAGCACTGCCCACAGGATCCCGGCCAGGATTCCACCCAGGACTGCCCCGCCCGTGAAGTGGAGCAGGCGACGCCTCGTCTCACGCATTGGGTCGGCCCACTCCCACCGCGGAAGGACCAAGGATTGCCTTCAGGTCGGCGAACAGGGGCGATGTCGGCGCCACCTTGTAGCCCTCTCCCAATCTGAATGCGGTATGGGAGCCCCCATGACGGAGGTAGACGTGCACGTCGGCGGAGCCGGGGTAGTCGCTGAGGACGCCCTTGAGTTCGGAGACCACACCCGGGGTGCATCGCACCGCGGGCAGGGTGAGGAAGACCGGGCCTGCTCCCCCGTCCGAGTTGACCTGCGGCGCGTGCACGTCCTGCGCCCGCATGCGCACGTTGTCCTCTCCGGACTCCACGACTCCGCGCACCGAGACGATGGTGTCGGGAGCCAGGTGCATCGCCACCGAGTCGTACAACCGCGGGAAGACCGTCACCTCGATGCTGGCGCTCAGGTCCTCCAGCACGATGGTGGCGTAGATGGCACCCTTCTTGTTGACGCGGCGGTTGACCGAGGTGATCAGTCCGCACACCGTGGTCTCGCCCCGGTACCCCTCCGCGGCCGCGAGTGAGGAGACCTGGTGCGCCCCGTTGGCGTGGAGGATGTGCTCCAGGCCGTTGAGCGGGTGGTCGGAGACGTAGAGGCCGAGCATTTCGCGTTCGAAGCTCAACTTGGTGCGCCGGTCCCATTCCTCCAGGAGCGGTACGCCGCCGATGGCGACATCCGGCGCGGGATCGTCGACGTCGAAGCCGCCGAACAGGTCGTCCTGTCCATTGGCGGCATTCTTCTTGATGTCGATCACTGAGTCGACGGCGTCCTCGTAGACGTTCATGAGGCTGCGCCGCGTGTGACCCAGCTCGTCGAACGCGCCAGCCTTGACGAGCGACTCGATCACGCGCTTGCTGCAGATGGCGAGCGGCGCCTTGTCGAGGAAGTCGTGGAACGAGGTGGCCTTCTCGTGCTTGCCACGTTCCTCCACCCAGGCGGCCACCACCTTGTCGCCGACGTTGCGCACCGCGCCGAGTCCGTAGCGGATGTCCTTGCCCACCGGGGTGAACGCCGACTCCGACTCGTTGATGTCCGGCGGGAGCACCGAGATGCCCATGTGGCGGCACTCGGCCAGGTAGAGCCCGGACTTGTCCTTGTCGTCGCGCACGGACTGCAGGAGGGCGGCCATGTACTCGGTGGGGTAGTTGGCCTTCAGGTAGGCGGTCCAGTAGGAGATGACGCCGTAGGCCGCGGAGTGCGCCTTGTTGAAGGCGTAGTCGGAGAACGGGAGCAGGATGTCCCAGAGCGTCTTGATCGCGGCCATCGAGTAGCCGCGCTCGGTCATGCCGGCGGAGAAGGTCTCGAACTGCTTGTCCAGCTCCTCCTTCTTCTTCTTGCCCATGGCCCGCCGCAGCAGGTCGGCCTGGCCCAGTGTGTAGCCGGCCAGCTGCTGGGCGATCGCCATCACCTGCTCCTGGTAGACGATCAACCCGTAGGTCTCGCCCAGGATGTCCTCGAGCGCCTCGGCGAGCTCGGGGTGGATCGGCTCGACCGGCTCCCGGCCGGTCTTGCGGCGCGCGTACTTGTTGTGGGAGTCGGCACCCATCGGACCCGGCCGGTAGAGGGCACCGACCGCGGAGATGTCCTCGAAGGTGTCGGGTCGCATCGACCGCAGCAGCGCGCGCATCGGGCCGCCGTCGAGCTGGAAGACGCCGAGCGTGTCGCCGCGCTGCAGGAGCGCGTAGGTGGCCGGGTCGTCGAGCGTGAGGTCCTCCAGGACCACGTCC
>CAZPSO010000300.1:0-2883 GCA_964588895.1 uncultured Tessaracoccus sp. | reverse complement strand
GCTCCTCCAGGTCCTCGCGGATCTGGTGGTAGACGACCTCGGACTCGTACTGGGCCGCCACGCCGGCGACCAGCCGCTGCTTCTCCGCCTCGGGGATGCCCAGCCGGTCGTAGGTGTTCTTGATGTCCTCGGGCAGGTCCTCCCAAGTCTGGGCCTGACGCTCGGTGGAGCGGACGAAGTACTTGATGTTGTCGAAGTCGATGCCGGAGAGGTCGGCGCCCCACGAGGGCATCGGCTTCTTCTCGAACAGCTTCAGTGACTTCAGGCGGAGGTCCCGCATCCACTGGGACTCGTCCTTCATGTCAGAGATGTTGGTGACGACGGCCTCGTTGAGACCACGCTGGGCAGAGGCCCCTGCGGTGTCGGAGTCGTGCCAACCCCACTGGTAGGTGCCGAGGGCCTCAAGGTGTTCGTCCTGCGTGGCTCCGGTACCGGGTGCCGGACGTTGTGTCTGGGTCATGAAAGGTTCTCTCTCCTGATTGGTGGGGGTCAGCTTCTCACGATGGGGGTGGGCACGTGCGTGGTGCACACGCCGTCGCCGTGGGCGATGGTGGCGATGCGTTGCACGTGCGTGTTGAGGAGGCGGGAGAACAGTTGGGTCTCCACCTCGCACAACATGGGGAATTCGGCAGCCACGTGGGCCACGGGGCAGTGGTGCTGGCACAACTGGTCTCCGGAGCGTACCGGCAGCACCGACGGCGCGTAGCCGTCCTGGGTCAGTGCCTCTCGCAGCACATCGATGGCGGGTACGTCGGGATCCTGGCCGCGGATGTCGAGGAAGCGGCGTTCGATGTCGCCGACCCGCTCCAGCGCCACCTCCCGCACGGCGTCGGGACCAGCCACCTCGAGGAGCCGCCGAAGCGCCGCGACCGCCAGTTCGTCGTAGGCCTGGTGGAACTCGGTGCGACCCCTTGCCGTGATGACGAACACCTTCGACGGGCGTCCGCGGCCACGATGGCCGTAGACCCGCTGGTCGCGGGCTTCGAGCGAGCCTTCTTCCAGCAGCACCGCCAGATGACGACGGACGGCGGCCGGGGTCAGCTCAAGGCGCTCGGCGAGCTGGCGGGCCGTGGACGGCCCATTGGCCAGAACCGATCTGATGACGCGCTCACGTGTGGACGCGTCGGGTTGCACCGGGGTCTGTGGCATGATCCGAACACCTCCTTCACGAATTACTATATGCGAGTCTTGCGTAATAAGGCGCCTCGTTCAACCTGCGGATGCATCACTACGATCTCGTACAGTTTTGGACTTTGTCCAATTCTACCGAGCGAATGCCGAAAACCCAGCCCCGGCCGCCCAAACCACGTGAATCCGCGCTTTCTTCGGCGAGTCGCGCGTTCCGGCGTGCACGGCGGCCCGGAACGTGGCAAGTTTGTGCCTCGGATGGAACATCCCCCCGTATAAGAAAGGGACATCACATGACCAAGAAGCAGCTCGTCGAGGCCATCGCCGGAGCAGCCGGCATCAGCCAGGCTGACGCAGACAAGGCTTTGGGCGGTCTCATCGAGGCCATCACCAACACCGTCGCCGCAGGCGACAGGGTGGCCGTTCCCGGCCTGGGCACCTTCGAGAAGCGCGACCGCGCAGCTCGCACCGGCCGCAACCCGGCCACCGGCGAGGAGATGCAGATCGCTGCCACCTCCGTCCCCGGGTTCAAGGCCGCGGCACAGTTCAAGAAGGCTGTCGCCGGCAAGTGACCTCACGCGGACGCGGCGTCGACCACCCCAGGTGGCGGCGCCGCGTTTGTCATTGGGCCGTGCTGGGGAGCCTCCACCCCATCCCGTATGCTGTCGGGCGTGTCCACGCCAGCCCTGAAAGCCACTGACCTTCGGGTCAGGTTCGGCCCCACCACCGCCCTGGACGGCATCTCGCTGGAGGCCCACTCCGGACGGGTCACCGCCCTGCTCGGCCCCAACGGGGCCGGCAAGACCACCTTCATCCGCTGCTGCACCGGATTGGTGCACCCCGACGGCGGACACATTTCCGTGGTCGGCACCACGCCCGGGTCCCCGGCGGCCCTGGCCGGGGTGGGCCTGATGCCCCAGTCCACCGGCTCCTGGTCCTACGTCACCCCTCGGGCGCTGCTGCCCTATCTCGCCTCCCTGTACGCCAACCCCCAGCCCGTCGAGAAGTTGATGGCCCTGCTGGGGATCGACGACTTCGCCGACACCCACTACCGACGTCTCTCCGGCGGCCAGCAGCAGGCGGTGAACCTTGCGGGGGCGCTGGTGGGAAGGCCCCGCCTGGTGTTCCTCGACGAACCCACCGCCGGTCTGGACGTACGGGCCCGCCGCAACGTGTGGGACGTGGTCAATTCCGCGCGCGACGCCGGCGTCGCCGTCATGCTGACCACCCACGACATGAACGAGGCCGCCGCGTTGGCGGACCACGTGCACATCATTGACCGGGGCCGGATCACACTCAGCGGCACCGTGGCCGACCTCACGGCCAATGCCACCCTGGAGGACGTGTTCCTGGCCCACACCTCGGGAGACCAACCATGAGCCTGGACTTCACCCCGGCCCCTGCTGCGGCGCGGTTCGCACGCCGCGTGGGCGCGCACGCCGCCACCGAGACCCGGTTGATCCTGCGCAACGGCGAGCAGTACGTGCTCGCCCTGGTGATCCCCATTGCCGTGCTGGTGGCCGGGCGCTGGTTCGGTGACCGCTTCGACCAGGGCTTCGACACCATCGCCGTCTCCGTGCTGGGGCTGGCCATCTGGTCCACCTGCTTCACGTCCATGGCGATCTCCACCGGTTTCGAACGCCGCTACAACGTCCTGGAACGCCTGGCGGCCACGCCGCTGGGGCGCCCGGGGATCCTGCTGGGCAAGGCTGCCGCGCTGGCCGTGGTGACGCTCCTGCAGGTCATCGTGCTGGG
>CAZPSO010000299.1:0-2909 GCA_964588895.1 uncultured Tessaracoccus sp. | reverse complement strand
GTCCGGTTCCAGGTGTGGACGCCGCGCAGGTCGGCGAAACCGCCCTTGACGAACGCGCGCACCAAGTTGAGCGTGGCGGCCGACGAGTTGTACACCTTCATCAGGCGCTCGGGGTCGTGGGCCCTGGCCTCCTGCGTGAAGGGGAACGCGTTGATGGCATCGCCCCGGTAGGACGGGAGGGCCACCCCGTCGCGGGTCTCGGTGTCGTTGGAGCGGGGCTTGGCGTACTGGCCGGCGATGCGGCCCACCTTCACGATGGGCACCTGCGCGGCGTAGGTGAGCACCACGGCCATCGACAGCTGCACCAGCAGCTTGCCCTTGATGTCCTCGGCGGTCACGGCGTTGAAGGCCTCGGCACAGTCGCCGCCCTGCAGCAGGAACGCGCGCCCCTCGGCCACCTCCGACATCTTGTGGCGCAGGTCGTCGCACTCGCCCGCGAACACCAAGGGGGGACGCTTCTCGATCCGGTCGATGACCTGGTCGAGCGCTTCAGTGTCGGGATAGGTCGGCTGCTGGACTTGTGGCAGCGCGCGCAACTGTTCCCGTGTCATGATCTCGGCCATGCGCGTCACACTACCCCAGCCCGCATAACGCCCCTGGCCACCGCCCCGGCGGTGGAACCTCAGTCCTCGTTGGGGTCGTGGTAGCCCTGATCGATGGCGTACAGCGTCAGTTCCACCCGGTTGTGGAGCTGCAACTTGCGCAGCACGTTCTGCACGTGGTTCTGCACGGTGCGGTGGGAGACGAACAACTCGTCGGCGATCTCCCGGTAGGCCATCCCCTTGGCGACGCGTCGCAACACGTCGATCTCGCGCGTTGTCAGGACGGGGCCTTCCTCGTTCTTGTCGCGGGCGACGTTGACCATCCGCCGGAACTCGCCCAGCACCAGACCGGCCAGGCCGGGTGTAAACACGGCGTCACCGACGGCGGTGCGCTTGACGCCCTCGATCAGCTCCTCCTTCGACGCCGACTTCACCAGGTATCCCTTGGCGCCCGCCTTCATGGCGCGCAGCACGTCGTCGCGCTCACCGCTGGCCGACATCACCAGCACGTGCATGTCGGGGAACTCCTTGACCAGAATTTCGGTGCAGGTGGCGCCGTCGGGTTCGGGGATCTGCAGGTCCATGACCACGATTTCGGGGCGGGTGGCGCGGGCGCGGGTGAGGCATTCCTTGCCGTTCTTGGCCACCGCGACGATCTCGAAGCCTTCGTCGGTCAGGTCTTCGCTGAGGGCGTCGATCCACATGGGGTGGTCGTCCACCAGCATCACACGGTTGCGTTCCCGCTCGCTCACGCGTTGTCTCCTTCCAGGGGGAACCGAAGTTCCCATTCAGTGCCGGACCCCGGTGTGGAGGTCAGCATGGCCGAACCTCCGATGGCTGCCATCCGCCCCACGATGGAGTCCTGGATGCCCATGCGTCCGCGGCGGGCGGCCTCGGAGACTGACGCGGCCGTCATTCCGACCCCATTGTCGCGCACGAAGAGGATCACCTCGTCATCGGTCTCCTGGTCCAGCAGCACCCAGGCCTGCGCGTCGGGGCCGGCGTGCTTCTCGACGTTCTTCAGTGCCTCGCTGAGCGTGGCCTCCACCTCGTCCACCATCCGCCGGTCCATCCAGACCTGGCCGGCCATGGTGGAGACGGTGACGGTGGCGGATTCGTACTTGTCGAGCGCGGCGGCCAGGTCCACCGTCGGCGAGTCCGCGGGTTCCTGGACGGTGCGGTCCTGCAGCAGGGTCCGCAGCTGGGTTTCGGATTCCCGGGCCAGGATGGCCAGCCGCTGCCCGCGGGGGCCCATCGTGGGGCCTTCGCGTTCCACCAATGCCAACACCTGGAGGGCGCCGTCGTGGACGATCCGGTAGAGGCGGGCTCGCTCGGCCAGCGCGGCGGAGCGGATGCGTTCCTGTTCCTGCTGGTCGACGGCGTCGCGAAGTTGGGCGGTCAGCGCGCCGGTGGCCACGGTGGTGACCAAGGTCAGCAGCACCACGTCGAGCCGGTTGGTGAGGGTCAGCGGGGGCATGAACAGGTACACCGCGCCCACGATGACGGCGGTGAGGGCGCCCTGGGGGGTGGACATGAAGATGGCGGCGTAGAGGGCACAGCCGGCCACCCAGAATCCGGCGAGGTTTCCGGACACCGCGCCGTCGAGCGCGAACGGGGTCATCAGCATGACCACGACGGTGACGCCGACGTCTGCGGCGTGGTCGAGCGCGTGCCGGTTGTCGGGCTCGCGCATGTGGAGGGAGAAGAAGATGGTCCAGGCGGCCACCACCAGCGACGCGAACACCACCAGCAGCGGGCTGGTCGCCCGGGGCATCAGGAAGACCAGGTTCACCACGATGGTGTGCAACGCCAGAAACAGCCGGACGGCGACGAAGACGGTGTAGACGCGACCGAGGATCACCCTGTGCCCGTCGAGAACCAGGTTCTTGCCGAGCCAGGAGTGCTGCCATCGGCTAGTTGCCACTGGCGGGCTCCCGCGGCTCCGGCACCGGGTTCCCGCCCGGCCGGTCCACGATGAACTCGTCGGCCCCCTTGTCCTTGAGGTCGCCGTACTTGACCCGGTTGGCGTAGACATCCACGTAGATCTGTCCGGTGAGTTCCTGGATGGCGCGCATCACCTCGTCGGTGACCCAGCGCTGCACCTTGGTTTCGCTGGCGCGTCCTGAGAGGTGGGAGAAGTCGAGGGGTTCACCCACCAGGACGAGGGGACGCTTGACCCAGGGGATGCCGAAGGGGCCGCGGGTGGTGTGGGTGCCCACCACGCCGACGGGGATCACGGGCACGGAGTTGTTCAACACCATGCGGGCGATGCCCGTCTTGCCCTTGTACAGCCGGCCGTCGGGCGATCGGGTGCCCTCCGGGTAGATGCCGATCACGTTGCCGTCCGCCAGGACGTCGGTGATCACC
>CAZPSO010000298.1:0-2915 GCA_964588895.1 uncultured Tessaracoccus sp. | reverse complement strand
TCAGTCGTCGAGGTCCTCGCGGTAGAAGTCGGTCCACCGGGTGTTGGCGTCCTGATAGGCGTCGCGCACGCCCACCCGGTAGTTCTCGCCCGCGTCCCGGATGTTCCGCCGGAAGTCGTTGGCATAGTCCCGCGCCTCCTGGACGTGTGCCACCAGAAGCGTCTCGACCGAGGCGCGGCCGGCGTTGTCGAGCTCGTCCGTGCGTCGCAGCTCTCCCAGGATCGCGTAGGTGGAACTCGTGTCGTCGTGCAGGTTGGTGCGCATCTCGTCGGCGAGCCCGGTGATCTCGGTGACCTGCTCCCGGTAGGCAGCCCGGAGCCGCTCGATCTCCGCGTCCCGCCAGGCCAGCCAGGCCTTGCGCAGATCTTCACGCTCCTCGAGCCAGTACTCCCGCAGCTCGGCGCCGGAGTTGGCCGTCGTGTACTCACCGCCACCAGCCTGGGCGATCTCACGCAGCGCCTGCTGGTCGGCGTTGTCGACGTGGAAGCCGATGACGTTGATGATCGGGTTCACCCCAGACTCGGCCACGGCGCGCGCAGCCGCGACAGGGTCGCCACCGCAGGTCTCCAGGCCGTCGGACACCACATACATCACCGCGTCCGTGGCGTCGGAGGGCACGTCGCCCTCGGCGTCCTCGATGGCCTTGGCCAGCGGTGTGTAGCCGACCGGCTCCACGCCCCCCAGCGCATCGACGAAAGCCGCATCATCGGGCGACCCGTCGAAGACCACCTCGGAGGACGCGCAGGACTCCGCCTTGCCGGCCTGGGTGTTGTCACCCTCGTGCCCGTAGATGCGCAGGCTGACCGTGGAGCTCTCCGGCAGGTTCCCGACGAACTCCTCGATGGCGCCCTTGGCCTCGTCCATCTGGGTCCCGGAACCGGAGCGCGCAGCCATCGAGCCGGAGGCGTCCAGCAGGAGGGCGAAGTGGTTCTGGCCCACGACGTCGGCCTCGGGGAGCTCGCCCGCCGTCGGCGTGGCTCCCGCCTCACCCAGACCCGCCTGGAACTTCATCATCTGGCAGACGCTCTCGGCGTAGTCCCCCTGGGTCTGCGACAGCACCGCCTGCGCCCACTCCTCGTCGGTGGAGGGGTTCTGGGCCGCGGCCGCTGCGGCGGCAGCCGTCGCGTCGAACCGGTCGCCGGCGTAGGGCCCCGGCTCCACCAGCAGCTTCGCCTCCAGCTCCGTGGGCTCGCGCGGGGCGTCGCACGGGACCGGTGTGAGCTCCGCGATCACGGGTGCGGACGTCGCCGTGGTGGCGGAGGCCTCCGGTGCAGGGGGTGTCGACGTCGAGGCGGTGTCCTGGGCGCTCGGCGGTGACGTGGGCTCGGGTGGGGCGTCACCGCCCGAGCAGGACGTCAGCACCAGGACCGACAGGCATGCAGCAGCGAACCAGCTGCGGACTCTCATGGGTTCCCCTCCGGATGAGATGGAGGTCGTGACCTCTCGAACCCGACCACGATAACCGACGACCCCGTCCATGCACCTCAAGGTTGGGTGGGACGGGGTGGCCCATGACTAGAACTCGATCAGCGCCTGCCCGCCCTGGACCGCGTCGCCGGGGGCGACGAGGATGGTGGACACCTTGCCGGCCGCCGGGGCCGTGATCTCCGTCTCCATCTTCATGGCCTCCAGCACCAGCAGCACCTGGCCGGCCTCGATCTCCTCGTCCTCGCCCACGAGGATGCGGGACACGGTGCCCGCCAGGGGCGCCACCACCGCGTTGGAACTGGTGGCAGGCATGGATGCCTTGGTGGGGATGGGGTTGGAGCCGGCGTTGACGCCGATCACGATCGGCCCCAGACCGGGGCGCTCCTCTTCCTGGACTTCGACGTCGATCTCGTATTCCGTCTGGTCGACGGTCACCTTGAGTTTCATGGATGTCTCCTGGGTCAACGGGCGTGGGGGACGGAACGGTCGTGGACGCGTCCACGGGCGGCGGCTGCCCAACGCTGCGACCCGAACCTGACGGCTCGCACCTTGGCCTTGTGGCCGAAGTAGGCGGCAACGGCGGCCCCGATGGCCACCAGGTGGGCCTCCGGGATCTCGTTGTGGGCGTCCAGGGCAGCGACCTTGGCTTCCAGGGTGGCCACCTTCTGGGTGAGGGCGGCCACCGCCTCGCGCAGCTCGGCAATGGTGGGATCAGTCATGTTCATTCCTTCGATCACACCGGGCCGAGGCCGTGCTTCTTGGCCGGCCGCAGTTCCCGCTTGCCCACCAGCAGTTCGAGGGCCAGGGCCAGCTCACGCCTGGTGTCGGCGGGGTCGATGATGTCGTCCACCAGGCCGCGGGAGGCCGCCATGTACGGGGTGGAGAAGGTCTCTCGATATTCCTCCACCAGTTCCGCACGCTTGGCGTCCTTGTCCTCGGCCGCCTCGATCTCGCGACGGAACACGACGCCCGCCGCTCCCTCGGCGCCCATCACGGCAATCTCGGCGGTGGGCCAGGCGAAGACCTTGTCGGCCCCCAGGTCCTTGGAGCACATGGCCAGGTAGGCACCGCCGTAGGCCTTGCGCAGCACCACCGTCAGCTTGGGGACCGTGGCGGCCGAGTACGCGTAGAGCATCTTGGCGCCGTGGCGGATGATGCCCCCGTGCTCCTGGGCCACGCCGGGCAGGAAGCCCGGGACGTCCACGAAGGTGAGCACCGGGATGTTGAAGGCGTCACACGTTCGCACGAAGCGTGCCGCCTTCTCCGAGGCCGCGATGTCGAGTGTCCCGGCTAGGCTCATCGGCTGGTTCGCGACGACGCCCACCGGCCGTCCCTCGACCCGGCCGAACCCGACCACGATGTTCTGCGCGTAGAGCGGCTGCACCTCGAGGAACTCGTCGACGACCGTCTCCACGACCTTCTTGATGTCGTACGGCTGGTTCGGCGAGTCCGGGATGAGCGTGTCCAGGGCCAGGTCGGCGTCGTTC
>CAZPSO010000297.1:0-2939 GCA_964588895.1 uncultured Tessaracoccus sp. | reverse complement strand
CCCAGGAACGACGCGACGGCGCGGCTGGCCGGCCGCGACCACAGCTCCTCGGGCTCGGCATGCTGGAGCACCTTGCCCTCGTGGAGGACGGCGACGGTGTCAGCCATGGTGAAGGCCTCGTCCTGGTCGTGGGTGACGTGCACCGTCGTGATGCCCACCTCGCGCAGGATCCGGGCGGTGTCCTGGGCGAGCCGTTCCCGCAGGCTGCGGTCCAGGGCAGAGAACGGCTCGTCCAGCATCAAGGCCCGTGGCCTGGGCGCCAGCGAGCGGGCCAACGCCACGCGCTGCGCCTCTCCACCGGAGAGTTCGTCCACCTTGCGCTTTTCGAATCCCGTCAGGTCCACCAGTTCCAGCATCTCGGCCACCCGCTTGCGCTGGGCGCTGGCCGTGACCCCATGCAGGCCGTAGGCGATGTTGCCGGCCACGTCGAGAGTGGGAAACAGTTGGGAGTCCTGGAACACGATCCCGAATCGGCGTTTGTGGACCTTCACCCTGGTGATGTCCCGCCCGTCCCACCTCACGGTGCCGAAGGCCAGTGGTTCGAGACCGATGATGGCGCGCAGCAGCGACGACTTCCCGGAGCCTGAGGCCCCCACCAGCGACAGGGATGACCCCTTGGGCAGGTGGAGGCTGACGCCGTCGACGGCCGTGGTCTCGCCGTAGCGCACCACGACGTCGCGAACCTCGAGCCCAGCTACCACGTGGCCAACCCCCTGCCCCGGCCGCGTTCAGCGGCCGCCATCACGACTGCGGTCAATACTGCCAGCACCACGGAGGCCGCCAGGGCCATGCCATAGTTCTCCGACCCGGGGCGATTGACCAGCCGGTAGATCACCACGGGCAGCGTCGGCCGATCCGGTCGGGACAGGAAGGAAGTGGCCCCGAACTCGCCCAGGGAGGTGGCGAACGCGAACCCCGCCGCCAAACCCAGGCCCCGGAACACGTGCGGCATCTCGATCCGCCACAACACTGCCCATGGCCCGGAACCCAGTGCCGTGGCAGCCTCCAGTTGGTGCCGGTCGATCCCGTGGAGGGCCGGCAGCAGGCTGCGGATCACCAGCGGCAACGCCACCACCGCCTGCGCCAGCGGGATCAGCACAAGCGAACTCCGCAGGTCCAGCGGGGGACGGTTGAGGGTGATCAGGTAACCGAAGCCGACCGTGACTGCCGAAACCCCGAGGGGGAGCAGGAAAAGGGCCTCCGCCGTGGCCAGGGCACCACGGCCAGCGCGGGAACGGGGCCGGCGGGAGGCCACCACGCTCACCATCACCCCAATGCTCACTGCTACAGCCGTGGCAGCCAGCGCCACCAGCACCGAGTTCAGGGCCGCCTCCCACACGCTCACGCTGAGCAGACCGGTGCGCACCGTGGCCAGGTTCGCGTAGTTGACCAGGCTCCAGCCGTTCTGGTCACGCAACGACAACACCGCCAGGTTGAGCAACGGCACCACCAGCAGTCCCAGCACCACGACGGCAGTGATAGCCACCGCAGGCAGGTCACGCGGGAAACGGACCGGTTTGATCGCACTGTCGTCAATCAGCAGGCGCAGGTCCTGCCGGGCACGCCGCTGCAGGAACCCGGTCACGGCCAGGCTGAGCGTCACCACCACCAGTTGGGTCACCGAGAGCGCAGACGCTGCGCGCAGGTTGAGCATCTGGGTGGTCTGGTACCAGATCTCGGTCTCGATGGTGGAGTAGCGCACCCCGCCCAGCACCATCACGATGCCGAAGGCCGTGGAGCAGAACAGGAACACCAGTGACGCGGCCGCCGCGATGGAGGGCCCCAGCGCAGGCAGCGTCACCGTCAGCAACGACTTGAACGGCGAGGCGCCGAGCGTCCAGGCGGCTTGGCCCATGCGGGGGTCCAGTCGCGCCCAGAAGGTGCCGACGGTGCGTACCACCACGGTGAAGTTGAAGAAGACCATGGCCAGGACGATGGCTGCGTAGGAGCGCTGCAGGTCCAGGAATCCCAGCAGTCCACCGTCGGCGAACAGGGAGCCGAACGCCACGCCCACCACCACCGTCGGCAACACGAAGGGCACCGCCACGATGGCACGCACCAGCAGCCGCCCCGGGAAGCGGCACCGGTACAGGACATAGGCCCCGGGCACCCCGAGCACGACACACAGCAAGGTGGCCAGCGTGGCCGTCGACAGGGTGAACCAGACGATGCGCCACGTGCGCGGGCGGGAGAAGACCTCCGCGAAACCGCTGAGGCTCCAGGTGCCGTCCTCGACGAAACCCCGCAGCACCAGGGAAACCACTGGGGAGACGAAGAAGACGGCCAGGAACACCGCCGGCACGAGGGCCATCAGCACCCATGCCAGGCGGGACCAGGGGGTGGATCCCGGGCGGCGCACCTCAGCGCAGGACGACGTCGGTCCACTCCTGGACCCAACGGTCACGGTGCTGCGAGATCAACTCGGGCTCCATGTAGATGGGATTGTCGGACAGGGGAGCGAACTGCACCCAGTCCGGTGGGAGTTCGGTGTCCTGGATCGAGGGATACATGAACATCGACTCCGGGATGGCGGCCTGCACGTCGTCGCTCAGCAGGAAGTCGATGAACGCCTGTGCGCCCACCTCGTTCTGGGCACCCTCGATGACCCCGGCGAACTCCACCTGCCTGAAGCAGGTGCCCAGCAACGCCACGGTGGTGGACTCCTCGCCGTCACTCGTCAGGGTGAACGCGGGTGAGGTGGCGTAGGACAGCACCAGCGGCCGCTCACCGCCCTCACCGGCACCGGAGAACTCGCCGTAGTAGGCCTCGGACCAGCCCGAAACCACCAGCAGGCCGTTGTCGCGGAGATCGGCCCAGTAGTCGAGCCACTCCTCTTCGCCCACCGAGCCGATGGTGGCCAGCATGAAGGACAGACCCGGCGACGAGGCGGCCGGGTTGGGCACCACGAGCATGTCGGCGTAGTCCGGGTCGATCAGGTA
>CAZPSO010000296.1:1759-2942 GCA_964588895.1 uncultured Tessaracoccus sp. | reverse complement strand
CCCAACGACGACGCCGACGCCCTGCTCGAGATCAAGTCCGGCGAGGGGGGCGAGGAATCCGCACTGTTCGCGGGCGACCTGCTGCGGATGTACCAGCGCTACGCGGAGAATTCCGGTTGGAAGCTCGAGGTCATCGACCAGCAGCAGACGGATCTCGGCGGTTACAAATCCGTCACCGTGGCCCTCAAGGGTCCGGCAATCGACGGTGCGGGCCCTTATGGCCGCCTCAAGTTCGAGGGCGGCGTGCACCGCGTCCAGCGCGTGCCGGTCACCGAGTCACAGGGGCGGATCCACACGTCTGCAGCAGGCGTTCTCGTGATGCCTGACGTGGAGGCCGACGAGGTCTCGATCCGCGACGACGACCTGCGGATTGATGTGTACCGTGCTTCGGGGCCCGGGGGCCAGGGAGTCAACACGACGGACTCGGCGGTGCGCATCACCCACTTGCCCACCGGCACCGTGGTCAGCTGCCAGAACGAACGCTCGCAACTGCAGAACCGTGATCAGGCCATGCGCATGCTGCGTGCCCGCCTGGTGGCGATCGCCGAGGCCGAGGCCGCCGAAAGCGCTTCGCAGGCGCGCAAGTCGCAGGTCCGCACGGTAGACCGATCGGAGCGAATCCGCACCTACAACTACCCCGAGAACCGGATCGCCGACCACCGAATCGGTTACAAGGCCCACAATCTGGACCAGGTTCTCGAGGGCGCGCTCGGTCCCATCCTGGACGCGCTGGCCGAAGAAGACCTCGCAGAGCGACTGCAGGGCCCGACGTGAACCAGAGGCCCTCGTACCACGTGCACCGGGCGGCCGAGCGGCTCAACGCCGCCGGATTCCCCTCGCCTCTGGCCGACGCCCGCATCCTGATGGCCGCTGTCCTCGAGACCAACCCCGGCCACATCATGCTCACCGACACCATCACACCCGACCAGCTCGAGCAGTTCGAGGCCCATCTGGAGCGGCGCCTGATCGGGGAGCCCATCCAGTACATCACCGGCACCGCCTATTTCAGGTACGAGGAACTGGAGGTGGGGGAGGGGGTGTTCATCCCGCGTCCGGAGAGCGAGTTGCTCGTGGAGCACTCGCTGCGCTTCCTGTCGAGCCGGGACAAGTCGCAGCGACGGGTGGTGGAATTGTGCGCCGGCTCCGGCGCCATCTCCCGCAGCATCGCCCGCGAACTCGCGGT
>CAZPSO010000296.1:0-1659 GCA_964588895.1 uncultured Tessaracoccus sp. | reverse complement strand
CAGGACGGACTGGAGGCCCTCGTGGTGGTCGCCGACGTGGCAGCGCGACTGCTGCGTCCCGGCGGCAAGCTCGTCACCGAACACGACGAATCCCACCAGGACGAGGTCCTCGCGCTTCTGGAGGGTCGGGAGTTCGTGAACGTGACTGGCCACCGCGACCTCGCCGGACGCCCGCGCGTGGTCACGGCGGACCGCGGCCCCGTGGCAGGATTGGGATCGTGAGCCAGACCAGCACCTACTACCTAAGCCGGGAGGCCGAGCCGGGGATGGCCGCTGCCGCCCGGGCCCTCGCCGACGGGGAGTGTGTCGTGTTCCCCACCGACACTGTTTACGGCATCGCAGCAAACGCGTTCTCGGGGGACGCGGTGAAGAAGCTGCTCGGGGCGAAACAACGGGGGGCCGAGTTGCCCCCGCCCGTGTTGATCGCCGAGCCGTCCATGCTGCGCGCCTTCACCGCCGACGTCCCGCACTCTGCTGCTGCATTGGCCGAGGCGTTCTGGCCGGGGGCCCTGACACTCATCCTGAAAGCGCAGAAAACCCTGAACCTGGGAATCGGGGAGACAGGAGGCACCGTTGCGGTCCGCGTGCCGGACAACGGGCACGCCCGTTCACTGTTGCGTCGCACGGGCCCACTGGCCGTCAGCTCGGCCAACATCAGCGGGGAACCCCCCGCCACGTCGTGCGAACAGGCACGGGCCCAGCTGGCGGAGGGCGTCGCCGTCTATCTGGACGGTGGTGCCACCCCGGGACCGATTCCGTCCACGATCATCGACTTCACCCGCTTCCGCGGCGGCCAGGTGGTGCGCGAGGGACTGTTGTCCTACGAGGAGCTGAAGGCGGTGGCCAAGCGGTTGCGGCCCATTGGCATCGCTCCCCGGCCGGCGGTGGTGGAACCAGCGCGGCAAGAGGCCCTCGCGGCCCCGGAAGCACCCGTTCCAACGGCGGGGGCACAAACCCCCGACGGTGCCGGCGAGGACGCCCAGGGCAAGGACCCCGAGAGCGCAGGCTGACACATGCGCGCCTACCTGCTGGTGATGCTCGTGGCAGCCGCCACGACCTACCTGTTCGCCGGTGTCTGTCGATCGTTGGCCCTGCGCACGAATTCGCTGGCCCGGGTCCGCTCCCGCGACGTGCACGCGTTCGCCATCCCCTACTTCGGCGGCCTCGCAATGTTGGCCGGGCTCGCAATCGCCCTGATGCTGGCGGTTCAGTTGCCGTTCATGGCAAGGTACCCCGCCGTCGGCCACGACGCCGCTGCGGTGATGTGGGCGGCGCTGGTGATCTGCGTGGTCGGACTCATCGACGACAAGTACGACCTGCCGGCCCTGGTCAAGCTCGGGGGCCAGATGCTGGCCGCAGGCGTCGCGGTGATGGGGGGCGTCCGGATCTATTGGATTCCCCTGCCCGACTCCATCGTGTCACTCGACGACGCCACCAGCATCCTGCTGACCATGCTGTTCATCGCCCTGTGCGTCAACGCCGTCAACTTCGTCGACGGCCTCGACGGCCTCGCCGCGGGTGTGGTGGCCATCGGTGCCGGCGCGTTCTTCAGCTACACCTACATCGTTGCCGTCGAGCAGGGGCTGACCCGGGCATCCACGGCTAGCCTGCTCACCGTGGTGACCATGGGCATCTGCATCGGTTTCCTCGGCCACAACT
>CAZPSO010000295.1:0-2977 GCA_964588895.1 uncultured Tessaracoccus sp. | reverse complement strand
GCCACGCCTGGTCGTTGGGCAGGTCGCCCTGGTGCCCGTGCACCAGCAGGATGTCCTGACTGGTCTCCCGGTGCCGGAACACCACCGCCTCCACCGGCTCCAAGCCGTCGAAGAACGGCTCGGTAACCCCCGTATCGGGTGATCGGGCGGTCCACAGATTTCTGCGAACGTACGTGGGGTCCGCCAGCGCCAGGTCGTGGTTGCCCCACATCCGGATGAGTCTTCCGGCGTGGTGGAACTGGAGCAACTGCTCCCACACGGCACGGTTGGCCCTGATGATGTGGTTGTAATCGTGCTCCCAGAGTTCGTCGCCGTCGCCGGCCTCCACGTAGGTGAACCCGTTGGTCCAGTAGTAGTCCATGGCGGCCGTGAACGAGTTCTTGTTCTTCAGGAACTCGTCGGATTTCGAGCCGTCCCCGCGATGGCAGTCGCTCATGATGATGTAGCGCGAATCGTCGTCGATGACCTCGACGCGGGCATCCCTGTACGCCTCTGTCAGACGTTGCATCGTCTTCACCAAGAATCACCACCAGCCGCTTCGGGTTCACTTCGATCATAGGCCGGGGGTGCGGTGGTCGTGAGCGGATCAGCCGACGCGCGGCCTTCAGTTGGAGCGGTTGGCCCTGGGCGTGAGCTCAGGCAGGACCAAGGCTCATGGGCCCGTAGACCGTCTCTTCCCCGCGCAGGAGCGTGACCTGCTCCACTCCGACATCAGCCAGGATGGGCCACTCTCGCTCCAGCCAGCCCTCGGCGTCGGCTTGGGAGGGGAAGGCCGTTGAGGCAATCCCGAGGTCGGACACGTCGGTGCCGTCGGCGCGGGCGTAGCTCCAGGTGTATGCATCGCTCATGCCCTCCACCTTAGGTGGGCCCCGGCCCACACGCGGCCACACGGCCGGTGGGCAGCCGGTCGGCTCAGCAGGTATTCCCCGCGGGCTCGCCCCCCAGACGTCGGCTGGTCCACTCCAACAGCTCCGCCATGGCGGGGGAGTCGGCCGCCACCAGTGAGAGGTGGTCGCGTCCCGCGTAGGTGCGGTAGTCCACCGCCGGGTCCGACGCGCAACGGCTGGTCACGTAGTCGGCTTGCATCTCGGGAGTGATGAGCGTGTCGGCCAGGCCTTGTCCGATGAGCAGGGGAGCCGTCACGGGGCCGGTGGGGATGTTCTCCGAAAGGCGGGTCCCCAATGCTCCGGTGGTGGGGTCGCTGCTCCAGATCGGTTGGTCCAGCAGCAGCGCCTGCCCGGCCGAGACGAGGATCCCCCGCTCGGAGAGGCAGCGCTGCGCCATCTCCCGCACCAGCAGCTGCGCGCTGGGTCGCACGTAGTGGCCCTGGTCGACGTCGGGGTAGATGGAGGCGTAGGCCGCCACGACGTAGACCGCGAACAGGGTCCCGATCCGGGACTCCTCCACCACCTGCACCAGGCCGTGCAGGTCGGTGGCCGGGGCGAGTGCCGCGACGCCATCGATCCGCAACTCGGGGGCGTAGTCGGACGCCAGCATCCCCGTCCACAGCGCGGCGTGTCCACCCTGCGAATGGCCCCACACCACCGTGCGCTCATCCAGGTGGAGGCCGTCCAGCTCCCGGGCGGCGCGCACCGCGTCGAGCACCGAGCGGCCCTCACCCTGGCCAATGACGTAGGGGTGTGGGCTGGCGGTGCCGAGGCCGACGTAGTCCGTCGCCACCAGCGTCCAGCCCTGCTCCAGCACGTCGTCCAGCACGAACAGGGCGCCCGCCTCGAAGGGTTCGCCCAGCAGCGACGGCGCGCACCCTGGCGCCCAGCCCGTGGTGCCATGCGCCCAGGCGATCACCGGGGTGGCTCCTGCCACGCCGTCGGGGGTGACCACCAGCCCGCTGGCCACCGCCGGGACGCCCTCGTCGCGCGTGGTGGTGTAGAGGATCCGCCACGCCGACGCCTCCTCCGGCACCCCGGTATGGAACGGCTCGGCCGCCAGCAGCCGGCCCGGTTCGGGGGGCACGTCGGAGGGCATGTCGTAGAACGCGTCCGGGACGGGGTGGCCCCCCTGCACCCACGCGCCGGCTATCGCAAGCGCGATAACGCCGACGATGGCCGCGACCACCCGCGCCACACGCCATCCCGGGGACCGGGGCTGCTCGCGCCCGGTGGAGCCGCCGCGCAACACCTGGATCCCCAGCACCACCAGCCGAACGCCGAAGACGATTGCCACCACCAGCAGGGTCACGTCGCGCCAGGCCAGTGCCAGCAGCGCCAAGCCCAGCATGGCCGTCCCGCCCAGCACGTGGGCCCAGCGATGGCCCGCGTCCGTCTCCGGCCCCCGGGGCCGCAGCCCCTGCAGGACCTCCGTGATTCCCTCGATGATCAGCACACCGCCCACCACCAGGGTCAGCAGGCCCAGCCCCGGACCCGGCCACAGCAGCAGGGCCATCGCCGCGGCCAGGGTCAACGTGCCGCGCAGCGCGCCCCAGGGCCAGCGCCCACCCACCAGCTCGCCGAGCGCTGCCAGAGTGAGACTCGCCACGATGAGGATCACCAGGACGGCCAGCGAGCGGAAAGGGCGTAGCGCCAGCGTCATGCCCAGGAGGATCAGGCCCACACCCAGCGCCACGACCACCCAGCGGGGGAGCCGGGCCAGGACTCGCGAGACCCGCTCCGCTGCACTCATGCCCACATCGTCCTCCACGAAGGTGCGTCACCGCGGGCGTTTGCTGCAGCGACGGGGAAGAAGTGCGCCGCGGCGTTTCAAGGAAACGTCGCCCCGAGGGGGATCAGCGCCGCCGCGCACAGCGCCGACGCGCTCCAGGGCAGGCGTGAGACGATGGCGGGGCGACTGGGAGGAGTGCGCCTGTGCCGGAGACGTCGACGTTGCTGCTCGAGCGTCTGCACGCCGCCGGGCTGACCGACGTCGTCTCGGTCGACCCGGTGACGGGAGGGCTGGCCGCGCTCGCCGGCCTCGCGCGCCGCGGTGACGGCACGTCGGTGTTCGTGAAGGCGTTCAGCGA
>CAZPSO010000294.1:0-2992 GCA_964588895.1 uncultured Tessaracoccus sp. | reverse complement strand
GCTGTTCGATGGCTGCGCGGTAGTCCTGCGCCTCGTACGCCGCGCGGCGCGGATCGATGATCTGGAAGTAGATGACGGAGTCGATCGAGACCATCAGGTTGTCCTCGGTGATGACTCCCTGCGGCGGGAACGGGACGACCTGCTCGCGCATGTCCATGGTGTAGGCCACCCGGTCGATCACGGGGAACACGAGGTGGGGACCCGGCTCGAGGGATCGTCGGAACTTGCCGAGCCGTTCAACCAGCCCGACGCGCTGCTGGCGGACGATCTTGAGCATCATGGAGAGCAGCGTGACTCCCACGATGACCAGACCGAGGATGACGAATTCCATGTTTCTTGTCCTTCGTTAGTAGCCGGTGATTTCGCGGTGGGGGTTGACGGGGTAGACCAGCAGGGTGACGCCGTCACGGTCGTAGACCTCGATGTCCTGGCCCTCCTCGATCTTCATGTCCGGATCGAATGCTCGGGCGGACCAGAGCTGTCCCTCCACCTTGACCTCGCCTCCCGTGGCGGTGATCTCGCCGGTGGCCTTGCCGGTGGAGCCCATCAGGGAATCGGTGGAGCTTCGGTAGCCGGGGGCATTGCGCACCTTCCTCAGCAGGGTGGGTCGCAGCATGAACAGGGTGAGGAACGCCACGGCCAGCGCCACCAGGATCTGCAGCCACCACAGTCCGGGGAAGACCAGGGCGGTCAGGCCCCCGGCCACTGCCCCGGAGGCCAGCATCAGCAACGTCAGGTCCAGGGTGAGCAACTCCAGTGTGGCGAGTGCTGCGGCCAGCACTCCCCAGCCCACCCACAGGTGGCGGGTGACCCACTCCCAGAAGTCTTCACCCATGGCGCCTTCCCCGGGACCGTGCCGACCAGCGCCCGTCCGCGTGGCTCACCACCAGCGGCATGTCGTAGGTCTCCGACAGCTTCTCGTCGGTCAGTGTCTGCTCGATGGGCCCCTGCGCCACCACCCTGCCGTTGCCCAGCAGCAAGCAGTGGGTGATGCCCTCCGGGATCTCCTCCAACTGATGGGTCACCAGCACCGTGGCGGGCGAGTAGGGGTCGAGACAAATATTGGACAACGTCTCCACCAGCGATTCCCGGCCCGCAAGGTCCAGGCCGGAGGCAGGTTCGTCCAGGAGAAGCAGCTCGGGGTCCGTCATGAGGGCGCGAGCGATCTGGGTGCGTTTGCGCTCACCCTCGCTGAGCGTGCCGAAGGTGCGGTGCGCGAGGTGTTCCACACGCAAGGACGACAGCAGGCCCAGGGCCTGGTCCACGTCCATCTCGTCGTAGGCCTCGTTCCACCGGCCCACCACCGCGTAGGCGGCGGACAAGACGACGTTCAACACGGACTCTGACTTGGGGATCCGCTCGGCCAGCGCCAGCGACGTGAACCCGATGCGGGGCCTCAGTTCGAACACGTCGACGGTTCCCACCACCTCCCCGAGGAGGCCGATGATCCCGTCGCTGGGGTAGAGGTTGCCGGCCATCAGCTGCAACAGGGTGGTCTTTCCGGCACCGTTGGGACCCACGACGATCCAACGCTCGTCCTCCATGACGGTGAAGTCCACGTCGTCGAGGAGAACTGCGCTGCCCCGCCGATACGTCACACCCACGAGTTCTGCCACCGCTGCCATGCCTCAACGTTACCGGACGGGGCGAGGCGTTCAACGTTTGGTGGGTGGTGCACCCGGTGGAGGATCAGGCTCCGGTGGAATGCAGTCCCCCGTCGACGTGGATCATCTCCCCCGTGGTAGCGGGAAACCAGTCGGACAGGAGGGCCACCACGGCCTTGGCGGAAGGGACCGTGTCCTTGGCGTCCCACGCCAGCGGCGCACGCTCCGACCACACGTCGTTGAACGCATCCGCACCGGGGATCGCCTTCTTCGCCATCGAGTCGATGGGGCCGGCCGCCACCAGATTGGAACGGATCCCGTCGGGGCCGAGGTAGCGGGCGAGGTAGCGTGAAGTCGACTCCAGCGCCGCCTTGGCCACCCCCATCCAGTCGTAGGAGGGCCACGAGACGGTGGCGTCGAAGGTGAGACCCACGATGCTGCCACCGGAGGTCATCATGGGCCGAGCCGCCATGGCGAGGCCTTTCATGGAGTACGCGGAGACTTGGAGGGCGGTGGCCACATCGTCCCACCCGGTGTCCAGGAACTTGCCTCCCAGCGCCGTCTCGGGATTGGCGAAGGCCACGGAGTGCACCAGACCGTCGAGCCGGTCGCCGAAGTGCCCGGCCAACTCCTCGGGGAGCCTCGCCAGGTGGTCGGCGTCGGTCACGTCGAGCTCGATCACCGGCGGGACCGGGTCGAGGCGACCCGCCACGCGCCGGGCCAGGCTCATGGCCCGTCCGAAGGCCGAGATCACGACGTTGGCGCCCTCCTGCTGCGCGATGTCGGCCACGGCGTAGGCGATGGAGGTGTTCATGGTGACGCCGGTGACCAGGATGTTCTTGCCTTCAAGGATGCCCATGTCGGTTGCCTCTCGTGGAATTGGTGATCAGTGTCCCATGCCCAGGCCGCCGTCCACGGGGAGAACTGTCCCGGAGATGTAGCCTGCGGCGTCGCCGGCCAGGAACAGGGCGGCGTTGGCGACGTCGGCGCTGTCTCCCAGCCGACCGGCGGGAATGCGTGCCCTGTAGGCAGCGATGGTGTCCTCGGGCAGGACGGCGGTCATGTCGGTGTCGATGAACCCGGGAGCGATCACGTTGGCCGTGATGTTGCGCGGCCCGAATTCCCGCGTCAGGCTCCGCGCCATGCCCACCAGGCCGGCCTTGGAGGCGGCGTAGTTGATTTGTCCCGGCGAGCCGATCAGGCCCACCACCGAGGAGATGAGGATGATTCGGCCGAACCGGGCCCGCGTCATGGGCCGGGCCGCCCGTCGCACCAACCGGAAGGCACCGGAAAGGTTGGTGTCGATCACCTGGTCCCAGTCCTCGTCCGACATCCGGGCCAGCAACGTGTCACGGGTGATGCCGGCGTTGGCCACCAGCACCTCCACG
>CAZPSO010000293.1:0-2994 GCA_964588895.1 uncultured Tessaracoccus sp. | reverse complement strand
CACCCTCGCTGGCGGAGAAGGTGCCGAACTTCTGCTCGTCCTCCTTCTCGCGGATGCGCTGGAAGATGACCTGGCGGGCGGTGGCTGCTGCGACGCGGCCGAAGTCGCTGGGCGTGTCGTCGTAGTGACCGACGATCTCGTCATCATCGTTGAACTCGGGCGCCAGCACCGTGACCTTGCCCGTGCGGCGGTTGATCTCCACCTTCACGCCCCGCAGCGGATGCTCGGTCTTGCTGTAGGCGTTGAGAAGGGCGTCCTCCAGGGTCTCGATGAGATACTCCATCGGGATTTCCTTGTCCTGCTCGATCGCCCGCAGGGCTGCCAGATCGATATCCATCTCAGGCCACCTCACCCTTCTTGTTCCTGTTCCTGGTCTTCTTCTCCTTCTTCGGCTTGGTCATCTCCACCTGGACCACGGCCTTGCGCACGTCGGCCAACGTGATCTCGGAGGTTTCGCCATCGACGTCCAGGGTGACGGCATCATCACCCACGGCCATGATGCGGCCCGTGGCCTCGGTGTCCTCCAGCTGCACCGTGACCAGCCGTCCCAGGTTGCGCCGGTAGTGCTTGGTCTCGGTGAGCGGCGCGGTCACGCCACGCGAAGTGACTTCGAGTGTGTAGGGCGTCTCACCGGTGGCGTCGCTGGCGTCGAACGCAGCGGAGAGCTTCGACGACGCTGACGAAATGTCGTCCAACACCGGCCCCTTGCCATCGGCGCCGTCGCCATCGACGGTGATCCGCAGGATCTTCCGCCTGCCGAGGGGCTTCACCGAGAGGTGGTCCAGCTCCAGACCAGCCTCGGCCAGGATCTCCCTGGCGATGTCCGTGATCTTTAGTTCATCCATTGGTCTTCCGATTCGGTTGTGCGATTCAAGTTGTGACCCCCCAGCATACGTTGCCTTCCAAGCCGTGGTGGCGGGCACAGTAGGCTGTCGGTCGTGTCTGTGAGCCGTCGTCGAGTCCTGATGTGGGGCGCCGTTCTTCCCCTGGCCGCGTGCGCCCCGGACCCCGCGATCTCGGGCGGCCCGGAGGCAGTCTGGTCGATGGAACCCACCAACCCTGTCCAGCAGCCCGCCCTGAGCGAAGCCACCGAGATCGTGGCGGCCATGCGCGATGGCGTGGCCGCCATCAAGCGAGCGGCCCCCACCTGGGATCCGCCCGGCGACGTGGGTCAGTGGGCCGACCCCTCCACCCGGATGCTCCGGTCCTATCTGGACAGGCTCCGCTCCACCAGCGTGTTCTCCGAACCCGATCCCCATTTCGAGCTGCCGCCCGCCAGCGAACCCATGGTGGGAGCCACCGAGGCGCATGCCGAGGCCTGGCTCGCGGACACCATCGCCGGCGCCACCGCAGACCTGCGCAGCCTGGCCCAGGGAACCGACGACCAGCCGCTGCGGCTGGTCTTCATCTCGGTGGCGGCCGGGCTCGCGGGGACGGCGGACCGCACGATCCAGCCTGTTCCCGGGCCCGCGGTCCCGGTCCGCTTCGCCGAGACAGGGCCCAACTCCGCGGTCGAGGTGGCGCTGACCCACACGTGGGCCTTGATCCGGGGGTTGGAGGTGGGGCTCGGCCGCCTGGGCTCGGAGGACCCCCTGACCGCCCTTGGAACCCGGCGGATGGACAGCGCCCGGGTCCTTCGCAACGAGTTGCGCGACAGCACCGACGAGTCCCCCGAGCAGGGCGTGGACTACGAGCTGCCCACCACCATGGCGGATCCGCAGGAGATCCGGCAGGGGTGGGGCGTCCTGGAGGAGAACCTCCTGGGGGCTCTGTGCAGGCTGTTCATCGCCACCACCGCATCCGAGTGGTTCGACGCCGCCATCGAACAGGTGGCCCACGTGCAGGCGGCGGGGCGGCCCCTCCCCTACTGGCCCGGTTGGGTCAGTAGGTAAGTGGGCCCCGGAGCGAGCTGACCAGGGCGGCGGCCTCGCCGACAATGTCGGCTGCGGGCACCTCCCGCTTGTCGCCCTCCGCGCGGTTGCGTAGCTCCACCACACCGTTGGCCAGCCCGCGGCCCACCACGATGATCACGGGCATCCCCAGCAACTCGGAGTCGGCGAACTTCACCCCGGGGCTGGCCTTCCTGTCGTCGAGCAGCACGTCGAGTCCGTTTTCGGAGAGTTCCGAGGCGATGCGCTCGGCCTCGGTGACCACTTCCTCGCCCTTGCCGGTGGCCAGCACCTGCACCTGGAACGGCGCCACGGCCACCGGCCAGCACAGGCCCTTGGCATCCGCGGTGTCTTCGGCGATGGCGGCGACGGCACGGGAGACTCCCATGCCGTAGGAGCCCATCGTGACGGTGACCAGTTTCCCGTTGCGGTCCAGCACCTTCAGCCCGAGTGCCTCCGCGTACTTGCGGCCGAGCTGGAAGATGTGCCCCATCTCGATGCCGCGCTGGAGGCTCAGCGGGCCGGAGCCGTCCGGGGCGGGGTCACCTTCGCGAACCTCGGCGACGTCGATCCTGCCGTCTCCCGTGAAGTCGCGGCCCGCCACGAGGTCCACGACGTGTCGGCCGTCCTCGTTGGCGCCGGTCACCCAGCGGGTGCCGGGCACCACGCGGGGGTCGAGCAAGTAGCGGATCCCCGAGGAGCCCTCCTCCCCCAGCACCGGGGCGCCGTTGTGGACGGGTCCGATGTAGCCCTTGACCAACGCCGGGTGCCGCTCGAAGTCAGCGTCACCGAATCCGTCGACCACCGCGGGGGCCACTGCGGCCTCCAGCCGTTTGGCGTCCACGTCACGGTCGCCCGGCAATCCGATCACCAGCGGCTCCCGCTTGCCGTCGGGGTGGACCAGGGTGAGCACCACGTTCTTCAGCATGTCTGACGCCTGCCAAGAGCGATCTGCGCGGGGGAACAGCTCGTTGGCCTGCGCCACCAGGGTCTCGATGGTGCCCGAGTCCGGGGTGTCGTGGACCTGCGCGGCGGGCACGTCCTCCCACGACCGCGACGACGGCACTGGCGTGGTGACGGCCTCCACGTTGGCCGCGTACCCGCC
>CAZPSO010000292.1:0-3000 GCA_964588895.1 uncultured Tessaracoccus sp. | reverse complement strand
CTGAGCGACGAGGCGCGGGCTGCGCTGAACGAGTACGTGGAAAAGTCAGGCCAGAGCGATCCCCGCGCCGCCCTGTTCGGAGGCTGACCATGAGCAACCTGCCCCAACAGTTCGACCCCGACGCGGCCGTCTTCCCCGTCTCGGTGGCGGCGTCGCTGGCCGACATGCACCCCCAAACCTTGCGGGGCTACGACCGGCTCGGCCTGGTGGTGCCCTCCCGCGCCCGGGGCCGTGGCCGTCGGTACTCGCTGCGTGACGTCGCCAAGCTCCGCCACGTCCAGCACCTCAGCCAGGAGGAGGGCGTCAACCTGGAGGGGATTCGCCGGATCCTGGACCTGGAGACTGAGATAGAAGGCCTCCACGACCAGATCGAGCGACTGGCTGACACCATCGAACGACTCCTCCAGCCCTCCGGGGCTGACCGACGCATCTTCACCGCCGAAGCCGGCGGCAGCGTCCACCACGGCCGCTACCGCTCACGCCGCCTGGAGCTCCCGGCCCGCTGACGCCGTGGCGCCTCAGCCGCAGGTGAGCTCGCCCAAGGTCTCGGCAGGGGTGATGGCCACCAGCTCCAGTGACTGTCCCGTGGACTCATACGTCACCACGTGATCTCCGAAACCCTCGGCCGTGAAGCCCTCGGGAAGGCGGACCACCGCGTTGGAGCGCAGATCCCATACCGAGCCCAGGCTGGATTCGTCGTCGATGTATTCCGTGAGGACCACCAGCTCACCCGCAACCTGCGGGGCGGCGGGGGAGAAGTTCCTCGGCGTGGTCATCGCCACCGTGTTGAAGTCGCCCGAGACCCACTGTGGGGACCAGCCAAGGAACAATTCCTGCTCCTCCTGCGTCCATGCCCAGACGTCCGCGCGAACGGAAACGTTCTGCCCCTCGGCGGTTTCGAGCGGCCCGGGGAGCGCCTCGTGCTCCAATTGCTCCAGGTTGAACGCTCGGATGAGGCCGTCTGCCTGGGTGCTGTAGACCACGCGGTCACCGTCGCGGGTGAAGTGGGACACGTCCTCGGAGATCACCGTGGACTGGTCACCACCAACCAGGTCGATCAACTTCAGGGAGTCCTGCTCCAGGTACACGAAGCGATCCCTGTGCACTGCCACCGGCCGCGTGGTGGCGGCGGTGAACAACTCGGTCGGTGCCTCGTCACCAGGCGTCCAGCCGTAGACGGTGCCGGAGCCGTCGGGGAGGCTGACGTTGAAGACGTACTGCGGACCGGAACGGTCGACGCCGTTGATGCCGCCCCCCGCCGAGGCGTCGAACTCGAAGAACGAGACGGCCTCCGCCTGGCTGATCCCGGTATCAGGAAACCAGAACAGCGAAACATGCGCTGCGGCATCCCGTGCCGCGACGACGACCGACCCGTCATCGGCAACGTGGAGGACGCGCTCGCCGGTGAAGCCGGTGATGGTGCCGGTGTTGTCCTCCAGCAACGCCCGCCAGCCCTCGGGCAGCGGCGCCTCGCAGGCTTCACCCGGGGCACCGGGCGCAGGAGTGCCCGAGGGATCCGCGGAGGGGCTGGTTGGGACGGTGGCCGTCGGAGTGCTGGTGGGCGTCGCCGGATTCGCGATGGGAGGCGACTGGTTCCACACGAAGTTCTGGCCCACCGCGTAGACACCCAGCCCCAGGACGGCGACTGCGGCCAGCGACACGGAGGTCATCGCAACGTTGCGTCGACGGACGCGGTGCTTCCCCTCCGCCAGCAGGCGGTGGCTGTCGATCGGGGGCCGGTGTGAGTCGTCGGCCATTCTTCCGGCCGCATCGTGGAAGTTCATGCCTGCCTCCCTGCAATCGTGGCGCCGGCCGGCAGGAACTCCGGGGAGAGGAGTTCCCGCAACTGTGCCATCGCCCTGAACGTCTGGCTCTTGACTGTTCCCTGGCTGATGCCCATCACCTTCGCCGTTTCCTCCACGGAGAGGTCGTCGAAGTAGCGCAGCACCACGCAGGCCCGACGCTTGGGCGGAAGCTGGGCCAGTGCACGCTCCAGGTCCCAGCGGGTCTCGGCCGAACCGTCGGCCCGCGGATCGGGGCGGTCGGCGATCAGGCCGGGCCTCTCCCGGCTGCGAGCTCGCCGCGACTCGTCGATCACCAGCCGGGTCACGCACTGCCGGGCATAGGCGAACCGGCCGTCGGGTTCGATGCGCTGCCACTTCACGTACATGCGGATCAACGCCTCCTGGGTGTGGTCCTCGGCGCGTTGCCAGTCACCACACAGGAGGTAGGCGAACCTGCGCAATTGCGAAGCCCTGGTCTGGACGAACGCCAGATAGGCACCTTCATCCCGCGCCATGCCGCCCTCCAATGTGTAGTGCCGTCAACACCCATTCATACGGGATGAGGGTGCCGGGCGGTTGCCCGACCCTCCGGGGCAAGTTCGTAGGCGGGTGGCGTCGTGGGCGGAGCGTGACGAAGCAGGCGTGTTGGAAAGTGGGTTTGTGTTCGACTACGAACACAAACCCACTTTGTATCGCGTGATCAGTTGCCCACGGAGGCTGTCAGTTTGCTCAGTTCGGTGTGGAGGCGGTGGGGGACCTTGTTGCCCAGGGAGATCAGCCAGTGCGCCACGCGGGGGACCTCGTCGGCCCATTCCTGCGGGGCATAGCGGATGACCTGCTCCAGCACTTCGTCGTCGATGTCCAGGCCCTCGACGTCGATGTCCTCCTTGTGCGGGATGTAACCGGCGGGGGTCTCCTGGGCGCCGACTTCACCCTCGATGCGCTGGGTGATCCACTTCAGCACGCGGGAGTTCTCGCCGAAGCCGGGCCACATGAACTTGCCGTCGGCGTCGCGGCGGAACCAGTTGACGTAGAAGATCTTCGGCAGCTTGTCCTCGTCGGTGCGCAGGGCCATGTCGAGCCAGTGGCGGAAGTAGTCGCCCACGTGGTAGCCGATGAACGGCAGCATGGCCATGGGGTCACGGCGCAGGACCCCGACGGCGCCCTTGGCGGCCGCGGTGGTCTCCGACGAGCAGGTGGCGCCCAGGAACACGCC
>CAZPSO010000291.1:0-3005 GCA_964588895.1 uncultured Tessaracoccus sp. | reverse complement strand
GCAGAGGAGCCCTCGCAGAGGAGCCCTCGCAGAGGAGCCCCCGCAGAGGAGCCCTCGCAGAGGAGCCCTCGCAGAGGAGCCCCCGCAGAGGAGCCCTTTGGCATCCCTGCCCGCCCGTCTTTCGTCCACGAATCGCCGCGGCCAGTGGTCGACAAGGGCGTTGTGCCCTTGACAGGCCTGTCGCGGGCAGATTGGGGTGACGACTCGAACGGCTGGCCTCCGAGTGGCTGGAACGCATCTGACCGTTCCGCTGCCCCGCCCCGCCCCGCCCCGCCCCGACCCTTGGATCCCGGACCCTTTGCGAACCCGGGCCTGCTCGCTGCTTCTCGACCCGGGTTGCGGGACACGAATCGCCGCAGGCGTGCATCGGTGAAGGAATAGTGCCCTTGGCGACGCTGGGATGTGCAGTTCGGTGTCGCACCTGTCCGGGGTGTGGCCGGGAGCGCCCTTGCTCGCCCGGCCACATGAATCGCCGCGGCTGTGCGTCGGTGGGGAAGTAGTGCCCCTGGCGGCGCTGGAGCGGGCAGGTTGGTGTCGGGGACAGGCCAGTGCCGCGGGACCCAAGGCACCGGACGTGCGAGACCCTGGGATCACGTAGTTGCGGGCCGCATCCAGTTTGAGCGACTACTAGGGTGGAGCCATGAGCAGGATCATTGCGGGCAGCGCCAAGGGACGATCACTGGATGCACCCAAGGGCCAATCCACCCGACCGACAGCCGACCGTGTGAGGGAGGCGCTGTTCACCATGCTCAGCTCATGGTTGGGCACCGTCGACGACGACCCGTCGCAGCACCTTGCCGGGATCCGCTTCCTCGACCTCTACTCCGGCAGTGGAGCCGTAGCGCTGGAGGCCGTCAGTCGGGGAGCCGAACGCGTCGTGGCGGTGGAGAAGGACGCGCAGGCATCGCAGTTGATAATGCAGAGCTCGCGCTCTCTCGGCCTTCCGATGGAGGTGCGCACCAGCAGTGCAGCGCGGTTCGCCGAGGAAGCGGGCGACAAGTTCGACGTCGTCTACGTCGACCCTCCTTACGACGTCGGCTCGGGGCCGCTGGACAAACTGGTGACCACACTGGCCGACAGCGGGCAACTGGCCCCCCGCGCGATGGTGGTGCTGGAGCGCTCGAAGCGTAGTGAGGAACCCCGGTGGCCGGCTGTCTTCGAGGAGACCTGGGAACGGCGCTACGGTGAAACCATCCTGTACATCGGTGTCACCCATGATGAGGAGAGCGCATGAGCGCCGGCGTGCTGTGCCCGGGGTCCTTCGATCCCATCACCAACGGCCACGTCGACATCATCCTGCGTGCGAGAGACCTCTTCGGCTCAGTGCTCGTGGCCGTCGGGACCAACGCCCAGAAGAACTACCTCTTCGGTGATCGGCGCATCGACCTCGTCCGCGAGACCTTCGACGGGGAGGCTGGCATCGACGTGACCCAGATGGATGGGCTGTTGGTGGATTTCTGCCGTGATCGAGGGATCCGGAGCGTGGTCAAGGGGTTGCGTTTCGGGGCGGACTTCGACTTCGAACTGCAGATGGCCCACATGAACATGGATCTCGGGTCCATCGAGACGGTGCTGTTGCCAGCCTCCAGAGAACACCTCACCCTGTCATCGACCATCCTGCGGCAGATCATGACCCTGGGAGGCGACTTCAGCGCCTATGTGCCCGAGCCGGTCGAACGTGCGTTCCGCCAACTGCGCAGCGACTGACGCTGGATCACCCTAGGTGCGCACTCGATGCCGCCCCTATGCAGCCGCGTGTAGCTGCTGGGCCAGACGCGTCGGAGGCCGGCGGTGGGCGTCGCTGCGCACTATGGCCAAAATCCGATGAAGGGACTCATCCCAGTGGTTTATGACCTGACCCCAGGTCAGGCGGATCACCGAGAATCCCTGCGCAGCGGCATCTGCGTCACGCCGTCGATCCTCCTGAAACGTGGTTTCGGCTTTCCCACCGAGCTGTGGGTCGTGGAACTCCCGACCGTCAGTTTCAAGTATCAGTCGGCGGCCGATGAGGAAGTCCACCCTCCCGATCCTTGGTAACGGCACCTGAATGTCGAACCTGATGCGCTGGGCCTTCAGTCGGTGGCGAACGATCGACTCCAATGGTGATTCGCTGCGGGAATCGGCCCGGGACAGGAGTTCGACGGCGTACTTGCCCGCTTCCTGCACCACCGGTTCGAGCTCGCCGCGGGTCCGGATCCGCGAGTGCAGGATGGAGTCCAGAACGGCTAGAGCCGTCTCCGGGCGGTGGTTGCGCAGTGCTGCCAACAAGGCCTTGTCGAGCGGATCCACCACGCAACTGACGTCAAAGCCAGGCAAACGGCACGATAGCCCTGGTAGAGGCGGCCGCCTTCGATCCGCATATCGATGTCGACGCAGATGCAGTTCATTCAGAGGCCCCGTCATGATGCCGTGCAGTCGAAGCGCGGACAGGCAGGTGAGCGTCGCCCCGCTGCGTGCGGCCACCACCACTTGAGGATCGGCGTCCGGCAGCGCGAACCGCGTCCTGTCGATTCGGTCGAGGTGGCCACTGTTGGTTGCCAGCCGAATGTCTGTGCGGGACCTGCCGGAGGCCAGCAACTCCTGCCGGGTCACGACGCCGTGCTTGCCAGTTGAGCCGTAGATGCGCATGTTGTCACTATGGGAACCGAGGCGGACGATTCACCAAGGTGGTTGGCCTCCTGTGGAGAATTCCGACGCGGTCGTGCACGAACGTGTGGGTTCAGCGGAGGTGAGGGAACTGCGCTTGGCGAGGGTTGGCAGCGACGTTTCGCGGAAAAGGGGGCCGGCGCAGGGGATGTGGGGGACGGGGTGGCGTGCGCGTCGGGGCTAATGCGGGCCACCAATGTGTGGGTTTCGCTGGTACTGAGGGAACTGTTCCCTTGGCGAGGGTTGGTTGCGGCGTTTCGTGCCCAACCGGGGTGGCGGGCTCGGACGGAGCGGAGGCCGCGGTCCAGCATGGATGTGGGGGACGGGGCCAGCATGGATGTGGGGGACGGGGCCAGCAG
>CAZPSO010000290.1:0-3039 GCA_964588895.1 uncultured Tessaracoccus sp. | reverse complement strand
CGTAGAGGTCCAGGATGCCACCGGAGACGTTGCCCCAGATGCCGACGGTGATCGCCCCGACCGCCATCCCGGCCAGCGCGCCCCAGGTGGTGAGCTTGCGCCAGTAGAGGCTCAGTAGGACCAGCGGACCGAAGGAGGCGCCGAAGCCGGCCCAGGCGAAGGCGACGATGCCCAGGATGGTGTCGTTGTCAGGCCACGCCAGGGCTGCTGCGGCCACGGAGATGACGAGGACTGCAAGGCGTCCCAGCAGAACGGAGGTCTTGCGGCTGAGCTTCCTCCGGGAGATTGACATGTGGATGTCCTCGACGAGGGCCGAGGACGAGACGAGCAACTGCGACGACACCGTCGACATGATGGCCGCCAGGATGGCCGCCAGCAGCAAGCCGGCGATCAGGGGGTGGAACAGCAGCTGGCCGAGCGCGATGAACACGGTCTCCGGATCCGCGAGTTCGCCTTCGTCGCGCTGGTAGATGGCGATGCCCGCCATGGCGGTGAAGGCAGCTCCCAGCACCGCGAGGGCCATCCAGCCGATGCCGATGCGCCGCGCGGCCTTGGCCTCCTGCGGGGAACGCAGCGCCATGAAGCGCACGATGATGTGTGGCTGCCCGAAGTAGCCCAGGCCCCAGGCCACGGCGGAGACGATGCCGATCACCGTGGTGCCGGCGCCCACCATCGCCCAGGCGTTGGGATCCACGTCGGCGATGGCGTCGAGCATGGGGCCGGGGCCGCCCGCGTAGACGATCGCCCCGACTGGCACCATCACCAGGGCGGTGACCATCATCAGACCCTGCACGACGTCGGTGTACGACACCGCGAGGAACCCGCCCACGAGGGTGTAGAGGATGGTGACACCAGCCACGATCACCAGACCCAGGTGGAAGTTCATGCCGAAGGAGGCCTGGAAGAACTTGCCGCCGGCCACCATGCCGGAGGAGACGTAGAAGGTGAAGAAGATCAGGATGATGATCCCGCCGACGATGCGCAACAGGCGCCTGTCATCCTTGAGGCGGTTGGACAGGAAACTGGGCACCGTGATGGAGTTGCCGGCCACCTCCGTGTACGTGCGCAGTCTGGGTGCCACGAACTTCCAGTTCAACCAGGCACCGATTGTCAGACCAATGGCGATCCAGAACTCCACAAAACCGGAGACGTAGAGGGCGCCGGGCAGGCCCATCAGCAGCCAGCCCGACATGTCGGATGCGCCGGCCGACAACGCGGAGGCCAGCGGTCCCAGGCGCCGACCCCCCAACATGTAGTCGTCAAGGTTCTGCGTGCGGGTGTAGGCCCACAAGCCGATCATGATCATCGCGACGAAGTAGATGATCATGGCGATGGCCTGGTATGTCTCGTCACTCATGCGTCCTCCTTGACACAAAGCATCCTGCGGATGGCACCAACCCTATTGGGTGGGCGTGACATTCTCTACCGATTTGGCAGACGATAGTGTCGTGGTCCAATCCCCGACCCCCGAGCGAAGGCTGGCATGGCACTGAATCGCGACGCCATCGTGACTGCGGGTCTGGAGATCCTGGATGCCTACGGGCTCGGAGACCTCAGCATGCGCAGGGTGGCCGAACGGCTCGACGTGCAGCCGGGCGCGTTGTACTACCACGTGCCCAACAAGCAGACGATGCTGGCCGCCATCTCGGACCGGATCCTCGGCCAGATGCCGCTGCCCGGCGATCAACGAGCCGCCGGCCCATGGCTGCGTCAGTGGGGACACAACTTGCGCGACGCGGTGCTGCGACACCGCGACGGTGCGGAACTGGTCGCCTCCACCAATGCGCTGGGGCTGGGAGAGCTGGATCCCGCCAAAGCGGGTGTGGAACTCCTGACGCGAACCGGCGACGCCTGGCCCCGGGCCAGCATGGCGGCGCTCACCCACTTCGTGCTCGGACACGCCACCACCGAACAGGTCCGCAGGCAACTCCATGAGATGGCGGTGGTGGAGCACTTCGATTCTGAACGTGCGGAGCGCGATTTCGAGCACGGCCTCGAGCTGGTCATCCGCGGACTGGTGGGCGGAGACGCCCGTTAGGAATTTTCATTCCGTCTATGGCATAGTTACCACCATGACTTTCACAGCGGCAGTGGCGGGGTGCACCGGTTATGCCGGCGGCGAGGTCCTGCGCCTTCTCCTGGGGCACCCCGAGGTGCAGATCGGCGCGGTCACCGGGCACTCCAGCGTGGGGGATGAACTGGGCGTCCACCAGCCCCACCTGGCCCCGTTGGCCCACAGGACGGTGGCGGAGACCACGGCCGAGCAACTCGCCGGCCATGATGTGGTGTTCCTTGCCCTGCCCCACGGCGCCTCCGCTGCCATCGCCGGCCAGTTGGGCGATGATGTCCTGGTGGTGGATGCTGGCGCCGACTTCCGGCTCCAGGACCCCAACGCGTGGCAGACGTTCTACGGCAGCCCGCACGCCGGGACGTGGCCTTACGGCCTTCCTGAGCTGCCCGGGCAGCGCGACGCGCTGGCGGGTGCACGTCGGATTGCCGTACCGGGCTGCTACCCGACGGCCACCTCCCTCGCGCTGCTGCCCGCGGTCGCGGCGGGCCTGGTGGATGCCTCAGCGATCAGCATCGTGGCCGCCAGTGGTCTCTCGGGCGCAGGCAAGAGCCTGAAGCCACATCTGCTGGGCAGCGAGGCCATGGGCAATGCTTCGGTCTACGGCGTGGGCGGAGTCCACCGGCACACTCCGGAGATCGTCCAGAACCTGTCCAGCGTCACCGCCCAGCGCGTCTCCGTCAGTTTCACGCCCATGCTCGTCCCGATGTCCCGGGGGATCCTCGCCACCTGCAGCGCTCCCTTCACAGGTGAGGGCGACGCGCGGCAGGCCTACCTCGATTTCTACCGTGACGAGCCGTTCGTCGACGTGTTGCGCGAGGGTAGCTGGCCGCAGACGGCGGCCGTGCTCGGGTCCAACCGCGTGGCCATCCAGGTCGTCATCGACGAGGCCGCGGGCCGGCTGATCGCCGTGGCCGCCATCGACAACCTCACCAAGGGCACCGCAGGAGGCGCCGTGCAATCCATGAACA
>CAZPSO010000289.1:0-3053 GCA_964588895.1 uncultured Tessaracoccus sp. | reverse complement strand
CGTGCTGCCGGAGAGGGTCCAGGTCTGTTGTTGTCGCTCACTGGCAAGGATGTCGATACCGGTCCCTCCGTCCAAGGTGCCGGACAAAATTCCGTTCGCTTCTATAGTGAAAGAATCGTTGCCGTTTCCGCCGATCAAATTGCCAATATTTTGGAACTCATTAACTGTATCCAGGATAAAACCGGCATCTGCTCCCGACAGTGTCCACTGGTTATCCGTGTTATCCCCCCGCAAGGTGTTGTTGCCACCACCGCCATCAATCTCGCCAGTTACTGAACCGCCAGCCAAAATAAAGTCGTCCATCAGGCTGCCGCCCAACAAATTAGCGATCGCGTTGTAAGTGACTTTCTGTCCGTCCCCAGTCACCAGTTCGCCACTATTTAGTCCTGTAATGTTCCAAGTGTTATTGCTATCGGGGGCTTGAAAGGTATTGGTGAAATTAGCAGGCGCATTAAAGTTTTCGATATTGAGGTAATCAAAACCCCCGATATTTTGATCAACCGCATTCCAGGTCACCGCGCGATTCAATTCGGTGAGATCGAGCGTGTCATTGCCCTCGCCACCGTCAATCGGTTCTGCCACGGACGCGTTGCCAAAAATTTCAATAACGTCCGCGCCTGCCCCCGCTAGAATTAAATCGACCCGACTACTGTCAGCCAAATGAATTTCATCGTTACCCGCCCCGCTGTCGATCAACGCCAACTGCGCAGAGCCAGTGACCGAAAAATTATCCGCACCGTCGTGTCCATAAAGACGACCTATGTTTTGAAAATCTCCCACCATGCCCGTAACACGGCCGCCGGTATCATCGATCACCCATTCCAAAGAACTGTTGTTGCGAGTGAAGCTGGCTAGCAAACTATTAACACCAGCACCGCCATTTAGACGGTCAATACTGGCTGTTGCAGCGTCGAGAATAAAATTGTCCGCACCATCGCCCCCATTTAGCGTGGCCATACCTGCGAAGGTCAGAGCGGGAGTCTCTTCTACCGATAGACTACGAATGAGAGAACCCGAACCGGCGCCCGATACAATCCATGTTTGCGCATCGTCGGAACTGGCATTGAGAATACTGCCGACACTTCCAGTGATACTTCCAACGGAGTTATCACCGCCGAAATAACCAGCAGCACCTAAGTTAAAAATATTTTCTTCCCCACCTTCTAAATGGTGAAAGCCGCTAAGAACAATTTCAGATTCGTCGTCTTCACGGAGTGTGCCCGCGTTGGCACCATTGATGAACCATTCGGCTTGGAAGGCGTTGCTGGTCAAGCGGTTGGCAAATAGTGCATTGGCCAAAACATCGTTGATATTAAGAAGAGCAAGACCAGCACTGGCATCTCCCAGACCGACATGCACCTCATTAGCTAATGTGGACAAATCTACGATATTCTCCTCGCCACCCGCTCCGTCAATGCTACGAGGCCTGCCATTCAGAGTCTCCAACTTGAAGGTGTCATTCGCACTACCTCCCACCCAATAGCCAAAACCGCTAAATGCCGTCGTTTGATTCACGCCTTGCGTTGTCCAGGACACGCTGCCACCAGCCTCAGTCAATCCCCACACATTGTCTTCGTTGGCCCCGGTGAGGGTATGGTTGCTGTTGCCGACCACCGTTTCAAACCCGGTTAAACCTGCGTCTCCCAAAACGGCATTGATTGGCAGCTCTGTCAGACGTGAATAATCGATGGTGTCTACAGCCGGTCCACTCCCAGCAAAAATTTTCTGTGCTGCATCAAGCTCGTTGAGAATAGTGAACGTGTCCGCGTAATCTTCCGCACCGTGCAGCTCTTCCATTCCTGAAAACTGAATCAAGGTGGTATTGGTAGCATCCTGCAGAACAGAATTTGTAGAACTCAAAAGCCAATTATTTTCTGCCTCTTGGTAAGCCACCAACGTGTCCTCACCGTCTCCACCTCTCAGTGTTGCCAATAATCCCGCAGCCAGAAGAAAAAATTCGTCATTGCCCCCTCGGCCGTCAATCGACCCGGCGGGCGACGCGGAAATCAGAAACGAATCTTTGCCCTCACCACCCATAAATTCGTTGAAGTTCTGGAATGTGATTTCCTCGGCACCACGCAATACTGTGCCGCTGTTTGCAGCATCCAGGGTCCAGGTATTTTCACTGTCGCCAACGATTTCCAAAGTGCTGACAACACCCTCCGCCGCATTGCCCACCACCGTCTGCACATGGCTAATACCGAGCTCTTCCAAGGCTCCGAGGCTTACCGTGTAATCGCTAGTGATTCCAGAAAAGTCCGCTGTATTTACCCCTTCCCCACCATGGATTCCAACCCTGGCGTCGGGAGTGTTAAACAGGAAGGTGTCATTACTGTCTGAACCTTGCAGGCCGGTGATATTGAGGGCGCTTTCGACGTAAGTATTGGTTTCGTCAGCAACACTGACGACAGCCCCATCATCAATGCTCCATATCAAATTCGCATCGAATCCCAGCAGATTGTTTTGACCGTCACCGCCATCCAGATTGACCACACGCGAACCGGCGGTTAAAGCAAACGTGTCGTTGCCGTCCCCACCGAGTAATTCACCGGAGGTTGCCGCTGCCAGATTAAATCGATCATTCCCGGCACCACCGATGAGATTGGCCGTGAAATCCACGTCCACATCAAAAATATCATCGCCAGCACCACCATCCACCTGGGCATTGCCGCCTATTAGATCTGCCTGCAGGGTGAACTGATCCACACCGCCACCACCGCGCAACTGATTAAAATTCTCAAATACCACCGGCGGGTTTTCACCGGAAACCACCGTTCCAGAATTAAGCGCGCTGACAGTCCAGTTATAACGCAAATCACCCTCTGCAATTAAGGCACTGTTATAGATACCGTCGCCATTGTTGTTGCCGCGAATTAACTCAATTTCCTGCAAGCCCGCAACATCGCTCAGAAACACCTCGACCAAGCCCTCGGTCTCTGAATAATCCGCCACATCCTCGCCAACCCCACCCACAAGAGTGAGGTTCGGTATAGCGCCATTTAAAAATCTAAATTCATCGACGCCACTGCCGCCTTGCAAGGTTTCCATTGATG
>CAZPSO010000288.1:0-3059 GCA_964588895.1 uncultured Tessaracoccus sp. | reverse complement strand
TTGCCAGCTGTCGATTTTCGGGCTGCCGTCGGCCGGCTCACTGCCGCCGGGACCGAGGCTCTGAGGCCCGCTCCCTTCTGGGTCGGTTACTGGTCCTTCGTGGTCCGTGATCCTGATGGAAGGACGGTGGAACTCACTGACCCGGAGTCGCCTGAGGCCTGATGCGAGATGCACGCGCGCTCGGGCGTCGAGGCGAACAAGTGGGCCACCATCTCCCCGGGTCCCATGCCCATCAGGCATCTAGGCGCGGGCGTCGAATTGGAAGGGAGCGAGCTCCAGGCGTATACTTGAAATCTCAACTACTGTAAGGATGTCCTCCGTGTCCCTGCTTGCCCCGCCAGAACTCGTCACTGCCAAGAGCATCTTCGCTGACATGCACACCGCCTACCGCTTCACCTCGGAGCCGGTCAGCGATGAGCAGTTGGCCGAGATCTACGAACTGGCGAAGTACACGCCCACGGCGCTCAACGCCCAGCCGCTGCGCGTGACGTTCGTGCGCAGCGCCGAGGCGAAGGAGCGACTGCTCCCACTGCTGGCTGAGTACAACCGCGAGAAGTCGGCGTCGGCACCCGTGGTGGCGATCCTGGCCGCAGACACGGACTTCCACGAGAACCTCCCCGTGGTGGCGCCGCAGAGCCCCGGTGCGCGGGACCAGTTCGCCGCCAATGCCGAGCAGCGTCAGGCCGTGGCCATGAACAACACCTGGCTTCAGGCTGGGGGGTTCATCCTTGCTGTGCGCGCCGCTGGCCTCGACGCGGGGCCGATGGGTGGAGTCGATTTGGCCAGCGTCGATCAGGAGTTCTTCCCCGGCTCGTCACTGCGCTCCATCATGGTGGTCAACATCGGCCACGCGGCGGAGGATGGGACCTTCCCGCGCAACCCGCGGCTGACCTTCGAGCAGGCCACCAGACTGGTCTGATTCGCTGGGCGGTACGCCAGGTTGTTCCCGGCAGTGCTTGCAGAGTGCTATCGTGCTTCGATGACCACCTTGTACATCCGTGACGTGCCTGAGGAGGTCACGGCCACACTCAAAGCGCGGGCGGCCGCGGAAGGCATGTCGTTGTCTGCTTACGTGGCTGCGGAACTGACCAAGATCGCTGATCGGCCTACGAACCAACAGATCGTGGCCCGGCTGAAGCAGCGGGATCGTTCTGGGGGGCCCACGAAGAAAGACATCGTTGCTGCTCTCGAATCTGGCCGCCGATGATCGTGCTCGACGCATCGGCGATGGTCGAGGCGTTGATCGGCCGTGAAGTGGCTGACGAACTCCTCGCTGCCCTTGCGGACCAGGTCAGTGCTCCGCACCTCCTCGACGTCGAAGTACTATCCGTTTTGCGTGGACTGCTGGCCGGGGGCAAACTCGACCCTGCCTCAGCGGAGCAGGCGCGACGGGACCACTTCGCGTTCTGTATTGATCGCTACGAGATCGGCCCATTTGCCGATCGGATCTGGCAATTGCGTCACCAGTACACCAGTTACGATGCCGCGTACCTGGTGCTGGCCGAGGCTTTGGATGCCCCGCTGTACAGCTGCGATGCCAAGCTCGGCAGCGGTGGACATCGCGCCGAAGTACGGCTGATGGACCGCACGCACTGACTTGCCACAAGGTGGCGCCTTGAGCTGCCCTCTGGTTCGAACAGGTGTGTGAAATTGTCAGTGCTGGCTGGGAGACTGTATTCATGCAGGAAGAAGCCAAGCAACGCTCCCGGTTTGCGCTCCAGACGGTGCGTGCCGGCCGGGAGATGGCGCGCAACGGAGAGATCATCACCGCCATCGGGCTCGTGGACTTGGCGCGGCATTACCAGTTGGACATGGACACCCTCACCGAGCACCTCTCCGACTTGTCCGGGACCACACCCGGGAATCTGGTCCCGGAGGTTTCCCAGTTCCTCAAGCTGGAAGTGGGTGCGGCTTTGGGGCTGTCGGAGTCGGAGGCCGGACACATGCTGCTGTCCGTGATGAATCTTCGTTACCGTCACCCCCGTCTCTGGGAAGCGTTCTGTGACGGAGCCATCGGCCGCTGGGAGGCTGACCGACTCACTGCCCTGTGCATGGACCTGTCGCCCGTGGCGGTCGAATGGGTGGACGAGCAGATCTGCGAGCGCGTCGGCTACATCTCGTTCACCCGCCTGCGTCGCCTGGTTGTGGGGCTGATAGCCCGTGCGGAGCCGGAGCTGGCCGCCCGCAAGGAAGAACAACGGCGACGGGCGCGCTATGTCCACTTCGGCGACCATGACCATGGGTCGGCGGGTGTCTACGGCCAGATCGCCAGTGCCGACGCGCATGCGCTGGACCGCACGGTGGAGGAAGTGGCGCAGCGGATGGCTGAACTCGGGGACGAGCGCTCTCGCGACGAACGCCGAGCTGCCGCGTTCGGTCTCTTGGCGGATCCAACGGAAGCGGCCAAGTGGCTCACCGGCGAGGTGCTGGCGAAGTCGGTCAAGCGCCGGTCCATCGTCTACATCCACCTCTCTGAACAGGCCCTCACCTCCAGCGCGGACGGGATTGCCAGGGTGGAGGGGGTCGGCCCCCTCACCACCGGATCACTACCAGAGTTCCTCCGCGGCACCAACGTCACCGTGCGCCCCGTCGTCGACATCGGCGGCATCACCCCCGTGGACAGCTACGAGATCCCGCAGCACATGCGCGAGGCCGTTGTGGTGCGCCATCCGGTGGCGGCGTTTCCGTTCTCCTCGATTCCGTCGCGAGGGCTGGACCAGGACCACTCCTCAACCTGGCGCCGGAACCGCGGCCCCGGCCAGACGGGGCCCCACAACCTGGCTCCCCTGGGCCGGACCGCCCACCGCGCCAAGACGGCGGGCGTCTGGGGGCTCAACCGCGTGGACGCCTACACCCTGCACTGGACTTCACCGCTGGACTACGAGTACTGCACCGACCCGCGTGGCACCAGGCGGATTGACGCGGCGCCTCCGTAGCAGCTGTGTGCCGCGCCGGGTTCGTAGTTCAGGCGCCGAGCTCGCTGAGTCAGGGAAGCAGCGACTGACCGATCGGTCCCGGGTTCACCGCGATCTCCCAGCGGTACCCGTCGGGATCGGCGA
>CAZPSO010000287.1:0-3066 GCA_964588895.1 uncultured Tessaracoccus sp. | reverse complement strand
GCTGATGGGGACGTCGACGTCGTGATCCACGAGATCGGCGGCACCGTCGGCGACATCGAGTCGCTGCCGTTCCTGGAGGCCGCCCGCCAGGTGCGCCACGAGATCGGGAGGGAGAACGTCTTCTTCCTCCACGTCTCGCTCGTGCCGTATCTGCCCACCGCCGGGGAGCTCAAGACCAAACCCACCCAGCACTCCGTGGCGGCCCTGCGGCAGGTCGGCATCCAGCCCGACGCCATCGTGTGCCGGGCGGCGCAGGCAATCCCCGCGCCCCTCAAGCGCAAGATTGCGGCCATGTGCGACGTGGACAACGAGGCGGTGGTCTCCTGCCCCGACGCGTCATCCATCTACGCCATCCCCAGGATTCTGCACTCGGAAGGTCTCGACGCCTACCTGGTGCGTCGCCTCGGCCTCAGCTTCCGCGACGTGGACTGGACAGCGTGGCAGGACCTGCTGGAGCGGGTCCACAACCCGAGCGGCAGCGTCCTGGTGGCGCTGGTGGGCAAGTACGTCGAGCTGCCGGACGCGTACCTGTCCGTCATCGAAGCGCTGCGCGCCGGTGGCTTCGCCCACCGGATACGGGTGGAGATCCTCTGGGTTGCCTCCGACGCGTGCGCCACCCCCGAAGGCGCCGCGGCGGAACTCGGGCCCGTTGATGCGGTGGTAGTACCCGGCGGGTTCGGGGTGCGCGGCATCGAGGGCAAGCTCGGCGCCCTGCGGCATGCACGTGAGCATCGGATCCCCACCCTCGGTCTGTGTCTGGGCATGCAGTGCATGGTGATCGAGGCGGCGCGCAACCTGGCTGGCATCGAGCACGCTGCCTCCCGGGAGTTCGATCCCGGCACCCCCGAGCCCGTGATCGCCACCATGGCCGACCAGCGCGCCATCGTCGCGGGCAGCGGGGACATGGGTGGCACCATGCGGCTGGGTTCCTATCCGGCGGTCCTGGCCCACGACTCGCTCGTGGCCAGCATCTACGGCACCTGCGGGGTGGACGAGCGACACCGCCACCGCTACGAAGTGGGCAACGACTACCGGGGGCGCCTCGCGGACGCAGGTCTCCTCGTCTCGGGCACTTCGCCGGACGGCTCGCTGGTGGAGTTCGTGGAGCTGTCGGCCCACGAGCATCCCTACTACATTGGGACCCAGGCCCACCCCGAGTTCAAGTCGCGGCCCACGGCAGCGCACCCCCTGTTCGCGGGGCTGATCGAGGCCGCCAGCAGCAGGCGGGCGGCAAAGGAGAGTTGATGCACGGCGACGAGGCGATGGCCTGGGACGTGACCAGGCGGGAGGTGCTGGGTTCCGGAAGGATCTCCAGTTTCGTCGACGAGGAGATCATCACTCCCAACGGCCAGCGAATCCACCGCCAGTACCTCACGCACCCGGGTGCCGTGGCGGTCGTGGCCTGGGACGAGGAGGCCGATACCATCGCCACATTGCGCCAGTACCGCCACCCCGTGCGGATGGAACTCGTGGAGATCCCCGCCGGCTTGCTGGACCTCGAGGGGGAGGACTGGGTGGATGCGGCGCGCCGCGAACTCGCCGAGGAGGCGGAACTGGCCGCCGGCACGTGGGATGTGCTGGTGGACATGATCACCACCCCCGGCGCGTGCGAGGAGTCGCTGCGCATCTACCTGGCGCGCGACCTGACGCCCACCGTCAGGCCTGAGGGTTTCGTGCTGGAGGGGGAGGAGGCGCACATGTCGCTGGCCTGGACCCGGCGCCAGGACCTCGTCGACGCCGTGCTGGGGGGCAGATGCCAGAGCCCCACCCTGGTGGCCGGCGTCCTTGCCCTCGAGACCCTCCGTCTGTCCGGGGGAATCGAGGACTTGCGACCAGCGAATGCTCCCTGGCTGATCCGGGAGCTGCGGTGACGTCGGTTCCCGAGGCCGTGGCCGACTACCTCAGCCACATCCGCGTGGAGCGGGGGCTCACCCCCAACACCAGCGCAGCCTACGCCCGCGACCTGGGCCGGTACACGACCTTCCTCGAAGACCGCGGCATCACGGAGGTCTCCGAGGTGGACGCCGTGGACGTGTCCGAGTTCGTCCGTTGCCTGGAGGGGTCCCCCTCCTCCGTGGCACGCAACGTCTCCTCACTGCGCGGCTTCCACACTTTCGTCCTCGACGAACGCATGAGCGTTGCCGACCCCACGGTGGACCTCAAGCCCCCCGCGGTGGGGCAGCGGTTGCCCAAGGCGCTGTCCCGGGACGAGGTGGCCCGCCTGCTGGAGGCGCCGGACCGCTCTGCCGTGGTAGGCCTGCGGGACGCCGCACTCCTCGAGCTGCTCTATGGCACGGGGGCCAGGATCACCGAGATCTGCTCCCTCGACGTGGACGACCTCACCCGCGTGCTCGGCGACCCGGACGCCGGTCTGCGGCTGCTGGGCAAGGGCGGCAAGCACCGCATGGTGCCGCTCGGGTCCTACGCCCGCCGGGCCACCGACGCCTACCTGGTGAGGTCGCGTCCCGAGCTGGCTCGCCGGGCCAGGCGTGCCGAACACTCATTCCTGCTCAACCTGCGCGGCGGCAGGCTGTCGCGGCAGTCCGCCTGGGCCGCTATCCAACAGGCCGCCGGCGTCGCAGGCATCACCAGCGACGTGTCCCCGCACACCCTGCGCCACTCCTATGCCACCCACCTGCTCGAGGGCGGGGCCGACCTTCGGGTGGTCCAGGAACTGCTCGGCCACGCGTCGGTCACCACCACCCAGCTCTACACCCTGGTCACCATCGACGCGCTGCGCGAGGTTTACGCGTCAGCCCATCCTCGGGCCCGCTGACTGATTCGTCGACATGGCCGCTTTGTGGGAACCGGGGCATACTAGGCTGGCTGGAGGATTTCAGGAGGTCTCAAGGTGTCTCAACCCCTCAACGAACAGTCCACGTTCGCCGTGCCCGACGTCCCCAGGGCGTCCACGCTGGTGGGCGCCGGCGAGATCGGTCCCACGGGGCGCCCACTACCGGACCTGCCGGAGCCCCCACCGCCGGACCCGGGCCGCAGGATAAACGCCTCGATCATCGCCATGTGCAACCAGAAGGGCGGGGTGGGCAAGACCACCACCACCATCAA
>CAZPSO010000286.1:0-3106 GCA_964588895.1 uncultured Tessaracoccus sp. | reverse complement strand
CGCTCCGTGCAGGTGGCACGCGGCAGCACCGCCCACCGCCCCACCGTCTCCAGCGTGAAGGAGTCCCGCCCACACAGCGGAGTGCCACGTCGGCTCGGCGGTGAGGTAGATCCCGCGCACCAGACGGACCCACGCCTCGGAGATCCTCCGAATCACGGCCTCACTGAGGCCGTAGTGCCGCAGTTGGAGGTGATGCACCACGCCAGCTTGCACGCGGATCAGGGTGTGAAGGCCTTTCGGAAGCGGGACACGGGGTCGCATGCGCTGATCCTGACCCACCAGCCGACGGCCGCAAAAGGTCGGCGAAGCATCGGACACCACCCAGGGGCATGCGGACAACAACTCGGGCGCATGCAGACGCTAGCTTCTGGGTTACCGTCGTGAGACCCGCGGTAACCCAGATGTTTGGCAGACTCCCACGTCCAGAGTTGGGCGGAAGCCAAGATCGGTGCCCCCGACGGGACTCGAACCCGTACTTGAGCGGGTTTAAGCCGCCTGCCTCTGCCAATTGGGCTACGAGGGCTGTGACCGTCCAGCCTAACGGAGCATCTCCAGGGCGATGCCGTCGAGGATGTCGGTCTCACTGACGATGATGGCGCCGGAGGGCAACCGGTCCGATATCTCGTCGATGATCAGGGCACCGCCCGCGATCACAGTGGCCCGCAGGGGGTGCATGTACGGCTCGCTGGCCACGGTGGCCTCCACCGTCTGGCTGAGCCAACGGTTGGTGAGTTCCATGATCTGCCCGCGGTTGAGGACGGTGCCGTGGACGACGTCGCGGGCGTAATGCTGCAGGCTGAGGACCGCCGCCGCCATGCTGGTGACCGTACCGGCCACCCCGACGGCGGTACGGATGGTCTCGAACGGGACGCCGGAGGCATCCAGCATCTCGCGAACGTAGTGGCGTGCGGCCTCCTGTTGCTCCGCGGAGGATGGGTCCCCGGTCAGCAGGCGTTCTCGCAGGCGCACGGCGCCGATGTTCAGGCTGGTGGCGTGGGCGACGCCTTCGTCGTGCAGCGTGACCAGTTCGGTGGAACCGCCGCCGACGTCGATCACCAACAACGGCCGCTCCCCCTCCACACCGGAGATGACACCCGAGGACGAGAGCCGGGCCTCCTCAGCACCGGTGATGACGTCGACGTCCACCCCCAGGCGCGCGCGGACACCGTCGAACAGGTCCTGCTTGTTGGTGGCGTCGCGGGCGGCGGAGGTGGCGACGAAACGGATCCGCTCCACCCCGTGCTCCTCGATCATGGTGGCGAACTCCGCGAAGATGGTGAACGCACGATCCAGCGCGTCGGGGTTGAAGGCGCCGGTGGCGTCGACCCCCTGGCCCAGCTTGGCCAGGCGCACCTCGCGGACCAACTCCTGAGTGTGCTCGCCGTCGGCACGCAGCACCAGGAGGCGGATGGAGTTGGTGCCGCAGTCGATGGCGGCGACGGTGCGGCTCACTGTGGGACTCCCTCGTCGTTGTCGGAACCAACCGCGCAGGGGTTGCGCCAGAACTCACCCAGCGCCTCCACGGCCTCGTCACCCAGTGGGTTGACGCCCGGGCCAGCCGCCAGGGCATGGCCCACCAGGACATGAAGGCACTTGACGCGGGTGGGCATCCCGCCGGCCGAGATCCCGTCGATCTCCGGCACGTCCCCCAGCTCCGCCCGGTCGGCCAGGTAGGCCTCATGGGCGCGCCGGTGAGCGGCGGCCAGTTCCTCGTCGTGTTTCAGGCGTTCGGTCATCGTGGCCATCACACCCTCCGACTCCAGGGTGGAGGCCCCGGCGACGGCGCGCTGGCAGGTCAGGTAGTACGTGGTGGGAAACGGTGTGCCGTTGTCCAGCCGGGGCATGGTCTTGACCACGCCGGGTTGGCCGCACGGGCAGCGCCACGCCACCCCGGCCACGCCGCGGGGTTCGCGGCCCAGCTGGGACTCGATGGTGGAGAGGTCCTGGTCGCTTGCAGGTGAGGTCATCGGGTGCTTTCGGGGGTGGGGGATGGTTCGGCGGGAGTGAACACGTCGACGTCCTCGTCCTCGTCGGTGCCGTCCTCCTCGGCGACGGGACGGTCGGCAATTGTGACGGAGCCCCACATCTGCTGCCACCAGAGGCCACCGAACTCTTCCTCGATGCCCAGCACGTCGCCCTCACCGCCCAGGGTTTCGCCGTCGGCTCCGATCACGCGGTAGCCCACCTCACCGGGCATCACCCAGCCCAACCGTTCGCGGGCGGTGGCGCGGACGAACTCGGGATCCTGCCAGCGGCCGATGTGGTCCTGCAGCTGGGCGATCTCCTGGTTGGTGGCCTGGATTTCGGCCCGCAACTCGGCGATCTCGTCGGCTTGCACGAAGTAGACGCGCAGGCTTTGGGCCAGGGAAACGGCGATGGTGGCCACCACCACGGCCACCACCAGGAGCCGCCACGTGAAGCCGACGGCGCGGTTGCCGGCCGGGATGACCGGCGGCTCGGGTGGGGTGAGGGCGGACGCAGGCGCCGGTTCCAGGGGTTTGGTCCCGGACCGCAGCGTGGCGGTGCGCTCACCCGGACGTGCAGCGGTCCGGGACCGTGGCGTACCACGTCCCGGACCGCTGCTCGTCGGCTTGCTTCGGGGTGTTCGGGCCATTCAACCAGTGTGACGGATGAACGGTCCGGATCAGACCTGGAAACGCGGGAAGGCGGAGCGTCCTGCGTAGACGGCCGCGTCGTCCAGGTCCTGCTCGATGCGCAGGAGCTGGTTGTACTTGGCGACGCGGTCGGTGCGGGCGGGGGCACCGGACTTGATCTGGCCACAGCCCAGGGCCACGGACAGGTCGGCGATGGTGGTGTCCTCGGTCTCGCCGGAACGGTGCGACATCATGGTGGTGAAACCATTGCGGTGGGCCAGGTCGACGGCGTCGATGGTCTCCGACAGCGAACCGATCTGATTCACCTTCACCAGCAGCGAGTTGGCGGTCTTGGTGTCGATGCCGCGCTGGAGGCGCTCCACGTTGGTCACGAACAGGTCGTCGCCGACGATCTGGACCTTGTCGCCCAGACGCTCGGTCATGTGCCGCCAGCCTTCCCAGTCCTCCTCGTTCAGCGGGTCCTCGATGGAGACCATCGGGTAGGCCTCCAC
>CAZPSO010000285.1:0-3116 GCA_964588895.1 uncultured Tessaracoccus sp. | reverse complement strand
AAGTTTCGCAGCACGAAGGCGGAGAACGGGACGGCGATGACGGTGTAGATGAGGATCATTCCGAGTCTGGTGTCGAAGATGCCCACCCCGACGTAGCCCATGAACAGCGGCATCAGCACCATCTGGATCGGGAACACCGTCGCGCTGAAGATGATGACGAACCACATGAACGGACGCTTGACCTGCAGGGCGACGATTGCGAAGCCGGCCATGGCGCCGATGATCACCGCGACCAGCGGCGAGACCACCGAGTAGATCAGGGTGGACAGGAGTCCTTCCGCGATCCGACCCCGGTCCAGCGCCAGCGCCATGTTCTCGAAGAGTCCGCTGAAGTCAGCGGGGATCCAGACGGTGGCATTGCCGTAGTTCGAGGAAACCTTGGCCGCGTTGATGACCATCAGATAGACGGGGATCAACCAGATGATGCCCATGACGATGAGGATTGCCTTGCGCAAGACCTGCATGTCACAACTCCTTCGCTGGCGCGAGCTGGCGCCGAAGGTAGAGCAGGGAGGCCGTGACCGTGACAACGGTGAGGAGCAGCGCGACGGCGGCACCCAGGCCGTAGTCATTCAGCATGAAGCTCGCCTTGTACATGGTGATGGCCAACGTCTCGGACACGCGGCCCGGACCACCCTGGGTCATGCCCCACACGATGTCGAAGGTTTTCAGGGAGCCGACGATGCTGAGCCCCACCACCACCGTTGTCATGGGTGCGAGCATCGGCCACGTGATGTTCTTGAACAGCCTCCAGCCCTGCGCGCCGTCGACCATGGCAGCCTCGACCGGTTCCTTGGGGATGGTCTGGAGGCCCACCCCGAACAGCAGCGCGTTGACGCCTGCGCCCTGCCACGTCGCCGCGAAGATCATCACGAACGTGTTCAGGGGGGCATCCAGGAGCCAGCGAGCATTGGCGAACGGCATACGGAACAGCTCCAGCGCCTGGGTGAGCGCCCCTCCCGTCTGCAGGATGAAGGAGAAGATGACGCCGACGGCGATCCCGGAGATCGCATACGGGAGCAGGAACGGCAACCGGTACCAGAAGGATCCGCGCAGGCCGTGGGCCAGCACCGCGATGAACAGCCCCAACCCCACCGGCAGCACGAGCGTGCCGACGACCCAGATCAGTGTGTTGCCCATCGAACTGATGATGCGGGCGTCGCCGAACATCTCCCGATACTTGGCGAGCCCCACGAACTCCGGGTCCCCCAGACCGTTGAACTCGGTCATCGACAGGTACGAGGTGTACAGGAACGGGACGTAGAGGACCACGATGCTCAGCCCGAGCGCCGGCAGCAGGAAGGCCGCAGCGGTGAGGCGCTCCTGCCGGATCCGGGTGCGCCGGTAGCCCTGGGTCTCGGCTGGCGTTGATCTGGTGGCAACAGACATAGGTCATTCCCTTCCGGGTGGGTACCGAACGGAGCGGGGCGGTCAGGCCTCGACCACCCCGCCCCGCCACATGGTTGCTACTGGTCGGCCCAGTAGGCATCGGCCTCGGCCTGGAGCTGCTCCTGGACCCCACGCGGGTCCTCCGCGTTGGTGACGAAGGCACCGAACAGTTCAGTTGACAGCTGGTAGACGGGCTGGGGGCTGCCCTCGAGGTAGCGCGGAACGATCCGCACGTTGTCAGCGGACACGGACTCCACCAGTGCACTCAGCTCGGGATCTTCGATGGGCACGTCCGGGTTGAAGCTGACGTCGCCACGGCTTTCGGTCCACGTCGTCTGCGCGTCGGTGGTGAGCCACCACTTTGAGTACTCGAGCGCTGCCGCCTCGTTCTCCGACTCGGCTCCGACGCACAGCGGGCCGGTCTCCAGGACCATGGGCTGCTCGGCGGTGTCCGGGTTCAGGTTGGGCATGAGGAAGATGCCGTAGTCCTCGCCCGAGACGGCGTCGATGCCCGTGAGCTGGCCGGTGAAGAACGTGCCGAAGTAGGCCATCGCCACGTCGCCGTTCATCAGCAGCGCCTGCGGGTCCCCGGTGACACCGGGATCGATGAAGTCGCCGCCCTGGATCATGGCCTGCCATTTGTCCATCACGACGTCGACGTCCTCGTCGGTGTAGGAGGCGCTGCCGTCGAGGATGCCCAGGTAGGTCTCCGGGTTCTGGCCGGCGAGCATCGCCATGAAGTAGACGAACTCGAAGATGAAGTTCATCTGGTGGAACGGGGTGACGCCGTTGTCCTTCAGCGTCTGCATGATCTCCTCGAGCTCCGCCCAGGTGCTCGGCGGCTCCAGTCCGTTGTCCTCGAAGATCTGCTTGTTGTAGTAGACCGCCCAGTAGACCACGTTCAGTGGCACGCAGTACTGCTGGCCGTCAAAGGTGTACTGGTCCTTCAGCCCCTCCGGCACGTAGCCCTCGGCCTCGGCCTCGGTCCAGATGTCCGTGGTTTCCGCCACGAGGCCCTGCTCGACGAGCTCCTGCAACTGCCCACCCGTGTGCCAGGTGAACAAGTCCGGCTTGTCGTTGGTGCGGAATGCCTGCCGCACGTAGGTGTCATAGGCCACCGGGTCGGAGTAGCCGGTGAATTCCAGGGTGATGTCCCCAGAGACCTCGTTCATCTCGTCGAACGAGGGTTCCCACGCCGCCTTGTCCGTGACGAACCCGATCGGGCCGGAGGCTGCAGGTGGGTTTTCCCCTGGTTCGCCGGCGTCTCCGGTGGAATCGGCGGTGGGATCGACGGTGGGGTCGTCTCCGTTGTCTCCGGATCCGCAGGCGGTGAGCAGGAGTGCGGTGGCGAGTGTCGCGGCGGCGAATCTTCTTCTAATCGACATCATTGTCCTTCCAAGGGATGTGCTGGGTCGTTGCTGTCCGGTGAGATGGTCGGGCGGCTCAAGCCACCGTCACGGTCCAGAACCGGGGTCGGTAGATGGTGACGTCGTCGAACACATGCTCGTTGTCGAACGTGTTGACGTTGTAGCTGATCAGGAGCTCGGAGTCGTCGCTGAACTGGGGGTGGACGTGGGAGTTGTAGGTGAAAATGTTGGGGTCCCCGTAGGAGCCCCACAGACCCGTCTCCGGCGTGGAGAACAGAGGAGTCTTGTTCACGAACGGACCGGTGGGCGAGCAGGCGGTGTAGGCCACCACCTGGCTGGAGAACGCCTCGGACGTGTCGT
>CAZPSO010000284.1:0-3142 GCA_964588895.1 uncultured Tessaracoccus sp. | reverse complement strand
AGGGGGGCCACCGTCATGCGCACTTTCCTGCGTCGTTTTGCTGTCGTCTTTTCCGCACTTTCTCTGGGATTGACACTGTTCCTGATACCGGCGAGTAGTAGTCCGGCGTCGGCCCTTGAGGATCTACCGTTCACTGGCGATCCACTGCCGACGTGGCAGACCAACGGCGTGGTCGAGTCAATGACTGCCTCCAACGGCAAGATTGTTGTCGGCGGGCGGTTCAGCCAAGTCCGTCCGGGCGCCGGACAGGGGGGGTCGGCGCGCAATATCCAATCGCTGGCCATCTTCAACGCGGCAACAGGGCAGCCGGACGCGTGTCAGTTGCCTGTCTCTATTTCCTCCGCAGGGAATCCGGCAATCTGGGCGGTGACACCTTCCCCCGATGGCCAGACGGTCTTCGTGGGAGGGGACTTCTCCAACATCGGGGGGGTGTCGGTCTCCCGACTGGCGGAGATCAACGTCGTAAGCTGCTCGGTGACATCGTTCAGGCCGGCAGCCATCTCGTCCTTCGTCCACTCCATCGCGGTCACGGATGATGCGGTCTTCATCGGAGGCCGGTTCCAGCAAGTGGGTGGTCAGCAGCGTCGAAGCTTCGCAAAACTCACGCGCACCGGTGCGCTCACAAGTTGGGTAGCGAATGCCTCGGACGTGACCGAAAGTGCCTACAGCCAGCGGGTGATCGCCAATGCGAATGCGCTCGGATATGCAGTCAGCGTGTCGCCTGACGGCTCCAAGGTGGTGGTGGGAGGGAACTTCTTCCGCATCAACGGCTCTTCTACCCGCAGCCTCGGAGTCGTGGACAGCGAAACCGGTGAGCTGATCCACCCATTCTCCGGCATAGTTTCGACCACCTCGCAAGCAAGATCCATCACCTCGGATGACGAGGCCTTCTATGTGGCATACGAAGGCTGGTCAGGGTTCGATGGAAAACTGGCGTTCGACTGGGACACGCTGGGGCAGAGGTGGCGTGATACGTGCTTCGGTGCCACCCAGGACCTGGTGGTCCAGGGTGACCTCCTGTACGCCGCTCATCACCACCATGACTGCGCATCGCTGGGAATGTTCCCTGATGGGCGCCGCATCTACCTGTCGGTTACGGACAAGCATGACCCCGGTCAGCGCCAACTCGGCTGGTTCCCCGAGCTGAATGACGGAATAGGCGAGGGCATTGGTCCCCGGGCACTGGCCGTTGGGACGGCCGGCGGCAAGACCTACCTGTGGGTCGGGGGGGAATTCACCCGCGTCAACGGCTCGAATCAGCAAGGCTTGACGAGGTTCGGTCCCGACGACACCAACGCTCCCTCAACCCCGAGCATCAATGTTCAATCGGTGACAGCAGGCGCGGTGAATGTCAGCATTCGCAGCGTGATAGACAAGAGCGATGGCGCTCTGACTTACGCCGTATACCGCGGTAGCAACACGACCACACCGGTGTGGACCGGCACCGCCACCTCGCGGTGGTGGTATCAGCCACAACTGACGTTCGTCGACACCAACGTGACGCCCGGCGTCAGCTACAGCTATCGAGTGAGGGCCATCGATTCAGCTGGGAACCGCAGTGCCCTCTCGGCGCAGCAGAGCGCAACGCCCTCCGCTACGGGATCGCCATACGCCCAGGCTGTGATCAGTGATAACCCTCAGCTGTACTGGCGGTACGACGATCCGGCGGGATGGGCGGTGGATAGCTCAGGGCAGACGGAGCACGGGTTCAACGGAATACCCCGGAATGGAGTCAACCGCTCCGCTCCTGGCGCAATGCCCGATGACAATAGTCGCAGTGCCACCTTCACGCAGGGAACATCCCAATATATCTACAGCGATATCATCGACAAGGGACCAGAGGTCTACACAATCGAAACCTGGTTCCGCACTACATCAACCGCTGGTGGATCGATGGTGAGCTACGGCAATGGCCGGCCCCGTAGTGACACCGGGGCTGACGTACTCAGCAGCAGCTACACGGTGGAGTACTCGCCTTTCGCCCAGGTGTCAAACACCTTCGACCGAGTGGTCTACATGGAGGCGCAGACGGGACAGCTTCGGTTCGGCGTTCGTGCGCCGAACACGGTGCAGACACTGCGCAGCCCCGATGCGTACAACGACGGCCAGTGGCATCACGTCGTGGCCACCCAGGGGCCGAATGGGATGCGCATGTATGTCGACGGCGAGCTGGTGGGCCAGAACAACGTCACCCAGAACCGCGAGTACTGGGGCTCATGGCGGGTCGGCGGCGACAACCTCAGCGGCTATCCGAACACGGGCAACTTCAGCAACCAGGCTCGCTACTTCGCCGGACAGTTGGACGAGACCGCCGTCTATTACCACGAACTCAGCGCGCAGCAGGCGATCGCACACTTTAGTGCGGGAGGGGGCGCCGTAAGCGACGATGAACCGCCGGCAGCTCCGACGGATGTGGCCGCTGAGCAGGCCGGCAATGCTACGGCCCAGGTTTCGTGGACTGGCGCCACTGACAACATCGCGGTGACGGGTTACTCGGTCCACCGTGGCTCCACGGCCGATTTCGAGCCGACAGAGGCCAACAGGGTGGCACAGGACATCGGCACCACCTCGTACACAGACACAGGTCTTGCTGCCGGTACGTGGTTCTACAAGGTCACTGCCCGTGATGCGGCGGGGAACGTCAGTTCAGCTTCTGGCTCCGCGGAAGTGGAGATCAGCGCCCCGGATGAGTCTGCGCCGACGGTGCCGACAGGTCTGGTAGCGGTTGTCCAGGACACCGATGTGGAACTGTCCTGGGAGGCTTCTTCCGATGACGTGGGTGTGACGGGGTACGTGGTGTACCGCGGATCAGTAGCCGGTTTCCCGGTTGATGCCTCCACTCGGGTGGAGGAGGTCTCCGGGACCAGTTACACCGATGCGGGCCGCCCAGAAGGGACCTGGTTCTACAAGGTCACTGCAGTGGACGCAGCGAACAACGCCAGTGGGGCCTCAAACGAGGTCACCGCCCTGATCGTGCTGCCCGGACAGCCGGTGGAGGTGACGTTGGAGGCGACAGCGGATGCGATGGTCGCGCAGGTTAACCCAACGTTCGCGTACGGCAACTCGGACCAGATCTCCTCACGCGGCACCACACCCATCCAGTCGTTCTTGTCCTTCGACCTACCAGCAGCCCCACCAGGCA
>CAZPSO010000283.1:0-3145 GCA_964588895.1 uncultured Tessaracoccus sp. | reverse complement strand
TCGGAACTCCCTGAACTCCTCGGTCTCTGCGACCGAATCTACGCGCTCAGTGAGGGGCGCATCACGGGGCAAATGCCCGCTTCCGAGGCGACCCAGGAATCGCTCATGGAACTGATGACGATGGAGGCACCGCGCGCATGAGCGACACGGCAACCAGTGATTCGACCCCGACGGTGGAGCGGTCCCCGAGACTGATCAACGTCGGCGCCAACATGCGCCAGTACGGCATCTTCCTGGCCCTGGTGGCCATCATCATCCTCTTCTGGTTCCTCACCGACGGCCGCATCCTGCAGCCCAATGCCGTCACCAGCCTGGTGCAGCAGAACGCCTACGTGTTGATTCTGGCGGTCGGCATGCTCATGATCATCGTGGCGGGTCATATCGACTTGTCGGTGGGATCGGTGGTGGCGGCTGTCGGCGGCGTCATCGGCGTGCTCATGATCGACTACGGGTGGAACACCTGGGCGACGGTCGTCGTCGCACTCCTGGTCGGAGCCCTGATCGGCGCCTGGCAAGGTTTCTGGGTGGCCTTCGTGGGGGTGCCAGCCTTCATCGTGACCCTCGGCGGCATGATGATCTTTCGAGGCGTGGCCCTCGTCCTCGTCGGCTACACGCGCGCCGGTTTCGACGGCGACTTCCTGGCCATCTCCAACGCCGGCGTCGCTGGACTCACGGGATTCGTGGGGCAACTCGACGCGTTCACACTCATCGTGGGCGCCGTCGGCATCGCGGGTGTGGCGTTCTTCCTGTTGCGCCGCAGGCTGCGGCTGCAAAAGCGCGGACTCGAGGTCGAGCCCGCAGTGGTCTTCTGGGTGAAGCTCGTCTCACTCGTGTTCGGCATCGGGTTGGCCACCTACTGGATCGCCCGCTCCAACCTCGCCCTGCCCTACGTCCTGGTGATCGTCGGTGCGGCAATCTTCCTCTACGCGTGGATCATGAGTTCGACAGTGTTCGGGCGCCACATCTACGCCATCGGCGGAAACCTCGCCGCCGCGAAGCTCTCCGGCATCAATACCAAGAGCGTCAACTTCTGGCTCTTCGTCAACATGGGTTTCCTTGGTGCCCTCGCGGCGATCGTCGTCACCTCCCGAGCCGGTGCGGCTGCCGCTGCCGCTGGCACCGGTTATGAACTCGACGTCATCGCCGCCTGCTTCATCGGCGGTGCTGCCGTCACCGGCGGCGTGGGGCGGGTCTCCGGCGCGGTCATCGGTGCCCTGATCATGGGCGTGCTCAACATGGGCCTGTCCATCATGGGGGTCGACCCCTCCTGGCAACAGATCATCAAGGGCCTGGTCCTGACCCTTGCGGTGGCTTTCGACCTCATCAACAAGTCCCGCGCGGGCGGCAGGGCTGGCTGAACCCGCCCAGCGGCCGCCCGGCGAGGTGGATCATGCGTGGTTTCGTCCTGGGCACTCCGCGGGTCCATTCCCGGGCCTGATCGCCTCCTGCCCGCTGCTTCGCTGCCCAACCCGCTTGCCCTGCCGCATGTCCCAGCGCAGTGCCGGTGCCTTCTGCCCGCGGATCTCTTCCACCATGCCGGTGAGGGTGTCCATGATCTTCGCCACGACGGCCTCGAGCGTCTCCTTGTCGGGCTCGGCGGTGGTGGTGAACCGGCTCAGGTCAATGGGGTCCCCTGCCCGGACGGTGACCGTGGCGCGGCCGCGCCACGGTCGCGGCAATCGCAGATACCTGCCACCCAGCACGGCATCGGTGCCGTGGACCACCACCGGCACCACGGGAACACCCGTCTCCAGTGCCAGACGGGCAGCACCCGTTCGTCCGGTCATCGGCCATCCGTCGGGGTCGCGGGTGATGGTGCCCTCCGGGTACATGGCCACGAGGTCGCCGTCGAACAGGGCCCGCTTGGCGTGGACTAGGGCATCCTTGGCGTGGGGCGTGTTGCGCCTGACGGGGATCTGGCGGCATTGTGTGGCGAACCACCCCACCACGGGCACCTTCCAGATCTCCTCCTTGCCGAGATAGCGCGGCCACCGGCCATGGTAAATGAGGTACTCGCCGATGGCGATGGTGTCGTAGTTGCCCAGGTGGTTGGCCACCACGAGCACTCCCCCGGTGCGCGGAACCTTGTCTGCATCAAGCCACCTTCGACGCGTGAGCAGGCCGATCAGGGGGCGCAGGATCCGCAGCAGCCAGCGGTAAGCGGGCGGGGCCGGAGTCTGGGTGGCCTTGCGAAGGGGTAGCTTCCACCGCCGCGGGTCCTGGGTCGTCACACGATGACGATACCGCGCCGCCGCCGCGGCGGGAGCGGCGTCGCGACCCACGCGGCGAGCGTGGTCCACGCGCCGACGCCCGAGCACGATGTCGACAAAATGTCACTAAGTTGCCATAAATTGGCCGCGAATTGGTCAGGGTCGCCCCGGCGCGTACATTGAAGTTAGTTGAAACATTGAGTATCCGACTGAGTCGGAACGCAACGGATCAACGCCACCGTGACGGCGACTGCCGGCTTTTCTCACGGTGGACGGAAGTGAGAAGGAGAAGAAGATGAACTACCTCAACAGGATGCGCGAGGCCTTTGCCATCTACGCGCTGACGCAGGACACGCAGGTTCGGACAGAATCGGCCAACCGCGAGTACATGACCGAAGGCCGCTGAGCCCAAGGCCCCACAACGACAACGAAGAGCCCCGGACCCACGTGGTCCGGGGCTCTTCCCTGTCGCAGCAACCGTCTCAGTCGGCCACCCTGGCGGGCAGTGTCTTGGGCTTGATGCGCGGACGCTGCGCCTCGAATGTCGTGATCTCCGCCTCATGCTGCAGGGTCATGGAGATGTCATCGAGACCCTCCAGGAGGCGGTGCCGGGTGAAGTCGTCGATCTCGAAGTCGATGCGGGTGCCGTCCGCCAGTGAGATCACCCTGTTCTCCAGGGAGACCTCGATCTCCTGACCGGGGTTCGCGTCGATCCAGTCCCAGATCTGCTCCACCACCGCTTCGTCAACCAGGGCGATCAGCAAGCCGGACTTGCCGGAGTTGTTGCGGAAGATGTCCCCGAAGCGGGAGCCGACGACCACCCTGAAGCCGTAGTTTTGCAGCGCCCAGACGGCGTGCTCGCGCGACGAGCCGGTTCCGAAGTCCGGACCCGCCACCAGGATGGATCCGTTCCTGAAGACGTCCTGGTTGAGCAC
>CAZPSO010000282.1:0-3145 GCA_964588895.1 uncultured Tessaracoccus sp. | reverse complement strand
CCCACGCCCATGATGGCGACATGGCCCAGGCCATCGCCCAGCAGGCTCATGCGTCGCTGGACGATGTAGGTGCCGATGGAGGGGGCGATCAGTCCACTGATGATGGCGGCCAAAAGAGCCCGCTGCATGAAGGGAAGGCCCAGGATCTCGATCATGATGCCGTCCCCGCCAGGGGATGCTCCAGACCAACCAGGGACGGCTCGGTGGTGGGGGCGCAGTCGAGGGTGGCGCCGACGGAGTGTTCGTCGTCCACCATCCGCCCGTCACACAGGGTGATGGAGCGGTCCAGCACCTCGGCCAGTGCTCCGAGTTCGTGCAGCACGATGGCCAGACCCAACCCCTGGTCCCTGAGGTCCGCCAGCAACTGGGACAGGCCGCCTTGGCTGTGGAGGTCGACACCTGCGAAGGGTTCGTCCATCACCAGCAGTTCAGGCTTCGATGCGAGCGCGCGGGCAATCAGGGCGCGTTGTTTTTGGCCACCAGACAGCGTCCTGAACGGCCAGTGGGCCCGATCACCCAACCCCACCTGCTCGAGGGCCTCGGCGATGGCCTTCCTGTCGGAGGAGCGACGGGGCTGGAACGGCTTCAGGTGCGACAGGCGCCCGGAGGAGACGACCTCTCTCACCGTCGCGTGGGACACGTTCATCGCTGCATGTTGCGGGACGTAGCCCAGCCGCTGCCAATCGTGGAACTGTCCAATGGGAAGGCCGAAGAGCTCCACCGACCCCTCCTGGTGCGGCACCAGTCCGGTCGTCGCCCGGATCAGGGTGGTCTTGCCCGACCCATTGCCTCCCAGCACTGCCACGGCCTCCGACGCGGCCACGTGCAGGCTCACGTCGCGCAGGATGGGCATGCCGTCCAGCGACACGTAGAGGGAATCGGCGGCCAGCAGCGGTTGCTCAGTTGCAGCCATTGGCGCTCCTCAAGGCTTCGAGATTGGCTTGCATGATGCTCACGTAGTCCTGGCCAGCGGATTCGGGCGTGAGGCCCTCCACTGTATCCAGGGTGGCCGTCTCGAGGCCGAGGTCGTGGGCGATCGAGCGGGCGATGGCATCCGGATAGCCCGGCTCGAAGAAGATGGTGGTGACGCCGTGGGCTGAGGCCTCGGCCTGGATCTCGGCGATACGGGCAGGAGAGGGCTCCTCGTCCGGGGCCAATCCGGCCACGCTGATCTGGACCAGGTCGTAGCGGTCAGCCATGTACCCGAAGGCGGCGTGCTGCGGGATGAACTCCCGGCGCTGGCAATCGGCCAGGCCGGTGAAGTACTGCTCATCAAGCTCCCGGTACGTTGCGTCTGCTTCCCGGGCGTTGCTCTCGTAGGCATCGGCGCTGTCGGGGTCCAGCTCCGCCATCTTCTCGGCAATGGCGGTGGTCACCTCGGCCATCAGGATGGGATCTGTCCAGAAATGGGGATCCTGTGGTCCGTGGTCGTGCTCGTCGTGGTCATGCCCGTGGTCGTCCCCGCCGATCTCCCTCAGCTCGATCATGTCGGCCACGTCCAGCACCTGGTCCGCCCCGGACTGTTCGATGGCCTGGTCCACTGATGGCTGAAACCCGCTGAGGTGTACAACCAGGTCGGCCCCGCTCATGGTGGCCACCAGCTGCGGACTCAGTTCGGCGTCGTGGGGATCAACACCAGAAGCGGTCAGGTTGACCACCTCCACCGCCTCATCCGCAGCCTGGTGGACCGCGAACTCCAACGCGTAGAATCCCACGGCCACCGTGGAGGGCCCTTCGTGAGGCGTCTCGGCCGTGCCGGAACAGGCACTGAGGGCAAGTGCTCCGGCGAGCAGGGGCAACGCGGCGCGGGATGACTGCATGAGAATCATTATCATCAAGAGTGAGAATCATTGTCAAATGTTGCTCACCGCCGTCCCTGTCGGGGTGGCGCCGGCTGCACCACCGTGTCCTCCAGGCCTCACAGCGCCTGCCGGGCCCGTGGTTGTAGGCTCAGCGGCATGCTTGCCATCTCAAGGTTCGAGGCCGACGATTCCTTCGAGGACGAGGGGCGCCGCGTGGTGGAGTTCTGGCGCGGCAAGCCGGGATGCGTCTTCGTGCGGCTGGTGCGCAACCTCGACGAACCGGGACTGTGGGCCATCGTCAGCGAATGGGACAACGTGGGTGCCTACCGACGCGCCTTCCAGGGCTACGATGCCAAGATGCTGACGCCGATCCTCAGCCGGGCCATCGACGAGCCGTCGGCTTACCTTGATCCGTCCGACCTGGGGTCCAACGTCCCCCGGCAGACCTGAGCCGCGGCCGTGCCGGGGGCAGGTCGGCGTCAGGGAACGACGTATCCGGCTGCTCGCAACAACCCGTACCACTCCGGACGCGTCAACCTGATGTCGGAGCCCAGCGCCGAGGCCCTGACCCGCTCGGGAGTGGTGGTGCCCAGCACCACCTGCATGCCGGCGGGATGCCTCGTGATCCAGGCGGTGGCGATGGCTTCGGCGGGCACCTCGTAGCTGGCCGCCAGTTGGTCGATCACCCGATTCAGCTCCGGGTGGTCCGGATTGCCCAGGAAGATGGCGCGTTCGGGCTCGCGCGCCTGCATGGGGGACCACGCCTGGATGGTGATGTCGTTGAGGCGGCAGTAATCGACTATGCCGCCGCCATCAATGTCGTAGGCCTCCTGTCGGCCCTCGATGTTCATCGCCAGGCCCTGGGCCACGAGGGCAGCGTTGGCGATCGACAGTTGCAACTGGTTGGCCACCAGCGGGCGCGTGAGCGATTGCCGGAGCAGGTCGATCTGGCGTGGGGTGTGGTTGGAGACCCCGAAGTGGCGCACCTTGCCGGAGCGGTGGAGCTCCTCGACCGCACGGGCCACCTCGTCGGGTTCGGCCAGCGCGTCGTAGCGGTGGAGCAGCAGGATGTCGATGTAGTCGGTGCGAAGCGCCCGCAGCGAGCCTTCCACTGCGCTGACCAGGTGTTCGTGGGAGAAGTCGTAGTAGGGGCCATCGGTGACGATGCCTGCCTTGGTCTGGATGGTGACCTGTTCACGTTCCGTGTCTGTGAGCTGCATCGCGTCGGCCCAGCGGCTCTCGCACGTGTGGACTTCGCCGCCGTAGATGTCAGCGTGGTCGAAGAAGTTGATCCCGGCGTCGCGGGCCGTGCGGGTCAGCTCCCGGATCTCGTCGTCGGTCTT
>CAZPSO010000281.1:0-3159 GCA_964588895.1 uncultured Tessaracoccus sp. | reverse complement strand
CTTCGGCCGGCCCACGAGCATCGAGCTGGACTATACCCAGCTGAAGGGATACTGAGCGAGGTGGGTTACCAGAGGCCAGTCGCCAGTTACCAGTTTGGCGGTAGCCGCCCGACTCAGGTGGCGGATTCGGCCGTGACGGTCGCGGCAACGACGGCGTCCTGACCCGGACTGGCAACTGGTAACTGGTAACTGGTAACTGGCAACCCGAAGTCAAACATGGCCAAGAAAGTAACAGGCTTCATCAAACTCCAGGTCCCCGCAGGTGCGGCGAACCCTGCGCCGCCCGTCGGGCCGGCGCTCGGTCAGCACGGCGTGAACATCATGGAGTTCTGTAAGCAGTTCAACGCCCGCACGCAGAATCAGGGGGGGATGATCATCCCCGTCGAGATCACTGTCTACGGCGATCGTTCCTTCACCTTCATCACGAAGACGCCGCCCGCGGCGATCCTCCTGAAGAAGGCGGCGGGGCTCGACAAGGGCTCGCCTGCGCAGAAGCGACAGAAGGTCGCGAAGGTTTCGCGTGATCAGCTCCGGCAGATCGCGGAGACGAAGCTCCCCGACCTGAACGCGACCGACGTAGAGGGCGCCATGGCGATGATCGCCGGCACCGCGCGGTCGATGGGGATCGAGGTGGAGTAAGGCAGGGAATAGGGAGAGGGAAGAGGGAACAGTCCGACACGGTCTGTTGCCGATCCACTCCTCCTGACCTGCCTCCAAGTCGTAACAGTCTATTCCCTATTCCCTCTTCCCTCTTCCCTGGGGGTGGGGGCACAGGGAAGGGGGAAGCATCGCTTCCCGGCAGTACCCGTCCGTCAACCGCGGCGCGCCCGGCGACGCTCTGCGGGAGGACTGATTCGAAATCGCCTGGAGGAGTGAATGCCGAAGCACGGGAAGAAGTTTCGCGAGGCGGTATCTCGCGTCCCCGAGGAGGAACAGCAGCCGTCGGAGGCGGTGGGCCTGGTCAAGGACCTGAGCTTCGCCAAGTTCGATGAGACTGTGGAGGTCTCCGTCCGTCTGGGTGTGGATCCGCGGCACGCGGATCAGATCGTCCGCGGCACGGTGGTTCTGCCCCATGGGACCGGGAAGACCGCGCGCGTTCTCGTCCTCGCACAGGGTGAGAAGGCGAAGGAAGCGGAGGAAGCCGGGGCCGACTTCGTCGGGCCCGAATATGTGCAGCAGATCAAGGACGGCTGGCTGGATTTCGACGTCGCGGTCGCGACCCCCGACATGATGGGTCAGGTCGGGCAGCTCGGCCGCGTGCTCGGCCCGCGAGGGCTGATGCCCACGCCCAAGGCGGGGACGGTGACCTTCGACGTCGCCCGGGCCGTCAGCGAGATCAAAGCCGGTAAGATCGAGTTCCGGGTCGACAAGACCGGGAACGTGCATGCTCCGATCGGGAAGGTTTCCTTCAGCGCGGAGCAGTTGAGCGAGAACCTGGCGGCCTTCATGGAGAACATCGTTCGCGCGCGACCGTCGGCCGCCAAGGGCCGGTACGTGCGGGGGGTGACCGTCTCCAGCACGATGGGCCCCGGGGTCGCGATCGACGCCACCCTCTACGCACGGAGCTGAGCCGATGAACCGTGCCGATAAGCAGACAGCCGTCGACGAGCTGCAGGCCAAGCTCTCGACCGCCCGCGCGTTCTATCTCACCGATTTCACGGGGATGAACGTGAAGCAGATGACCGAGTTCCGCTCGCGTCTGCGCAAGCAGGGGGTCGAGTACGTCGTCGTCAAGAATACCCTGGCGCAGCGTGCGATCGCGGAGCTCGAGCTCCCCGACGTCGCGAGCTTCTTCACCGGCCCGACCGGCCTGGTGATCGGTCAGGACGACGCGGTCACCGCCGCCAAGGTCCTGTCCGATTTCGCGAAGGAGTTCGACAACAAGCCCGCGGTCAAGCTGGGCATCGTCGAGCGTCAGGAGGTCCAGCCGGATCAGATTCGACGCCTGGCGGAGCTGCCGCCGAAGGAAGTGCTCCTCGCACAGCTCGCCGGTGGCCTTCAGGCCCCGATGGCGCGCCTCGCGGGTGGCATGCAGAACCTGATCGGTGGGCTGGCCAACGCCATCGACGCACTGCGGAAGCAGCGCGAGGAGAACAACGAATAGGAGTGGGCTGTCCGGAGCCATGGTCGCGACGACCGTGACTCTGGCCAGGCGACTCTTTCGATTCGTGCACCGGTTCGAACGTTAGAAGCGAACCTCTCAACTGTAACAGTAAACTGTCAACTAACATGGCGACCACGCTTTCCCGTGAAGAGCTGCTCGAGGCCATCGGCAACATGACCGTTCTCGAGCTGTCCGAGTTCGTGAAGGAGTTCGAAGATAAGTTCGGCGTCACCGCGGCTGCCCCGGTGGCCGTCGCCGCCGGGCCCGGAGCGGGTGGCGGTGCTGCTGCCCCCGCCGAGGAGGAGAAGACGGAGTTCGACGTCATCCTCACCGGTGCCGGCGAGAAGAAGATCCAGGTCATCAAGGTCGTCCGTGAGGTCACCAGCCTCGGCCTGAAGGAGGCCAAGGACCTCGTCGACGGCGCCCCCAAGGCGGTCAAGGAGGGCGTGTCGAAGGACGAGGCCGAGCAGATCAAGGCCAAGCTGGAAGAGCAGGGAGCCTCGGTCGAGCTGAAGTAGCACTGGCCACCGTGGCCGGAGGGGCTTCGGCTCCTTCGGCCACGCGCGGTCGCCGGTGCGGGCGCTGCTGGCCCCGCACGGCTCACAGGGCTACGTTCCTCTCGACCGACGGCTCAATGGCAAGGACGCCGCTCTACAAATCGTGATCCGAACCCGGACCCCGCCGGCATTGACCGGTCGGGGGCTTTGCGCTTGTCCGCGGTTCGCGGGTGGATACCCGCCCGCTCTACTTTGGCCACCTAGGAGGGAGACCAACTTTGGCCATGCAAGATAAACCGATCGTCTCCTTCGCCAAGCTCACGTCCGGAATGGAGATGCCAAATCTCCTGGACGTGCAGCTTCGCGCGTTTCAGACACTGCTACAGACCGAAGCCGCGATCCAGGAGCGCGAGGACGTCGGCCTGGAGCGCGTCTTCAACGAGATCTTCCCGATCAGCGATGTGAACGGGAACTTCTCGCTCGAGTTCGTCCGCTACTCGCTGGGTGAGCCGAAGTACGACATCGAGGAGTGCATGGAGCGCGACATGACGTACGCGG
>CAZPSO010000280.1:0-3171 GCA_964588895.1 uncultured Tessaracoccus sp. | reverse complement strand
CATCGAGCACACCCGGGAGGCCGTCGAGCTCGGGCAGGACCAGGTGGTGACCATCACCCGGGAGGGCGCCGCGGTCACCGGCTTCGACGGTGTCCCGGCCGAGGGCAGCGAGTACCACGTCGACTGGGACCTCACCGCGGCCGAGAAGGGCGGCTTCGACTGGTTCATGCGCAAGGAGATCTTCGAGCAGCCCCGGGCGGTGCGCGACGCGCTGCTGGGTCGCCACGACGAGAGCGGCCGGCTGGTGCTCGACGAGCTGCGGATGTCGGAGTCGGAGCTGCGCGACGTCAACAAGATCATCATCACCGCCTGCGGGACCGCGTTCTACGCCGGTCTGGTGGCCAAGTACGCCATCGAGCACTGGACCCGCATCCCGTGCGAGGTGGAGCTCGCCCACGAGTTCCGCTACCGCGACCCGATCCTCACCCGCGACACGCTGGTCGTGGCGATCAGCCAGTCGGGGGAGACCGCGGACACGCTGATGGCGATCCGGCACGCGCGCGAGCAGCGCTCGAAGGTGCTGGCGATCTGCAACACCAACGGGTCCACGATCCCGCGGGAGTCCGACGCGGTGATCTACACCCACGCCGGCCCGGAGATCGGGGTGGCCTCCACCAAGGGGTTCACCACCCAGCTGGTGGCCTGCTATCTGCTGGGCCTCTACCTGGCGCAGGTGCGGGGCATGAAGTACACCGACGAGATCGCCGCCATCCTGGCCGAACTCGAGCGCATGCCCCAGGAAATGCAGAACCTGCTCGAGGGCCAGCAGCAGGTGCTGGACCTGGCAGAGCAGCTGAAGGACGCCCCGTCGGTGCTGTTCCTGGGCCGACATGTGGGCTACCCCGTGGCGTTGGAGGGGGCGCTGAAGCTGAAGGAGCTGGCCTACATCCACGCCGAGGGTTTCGCCGCCGGCGAGCTGAAGCATGGTCCCATCGCGCTGGTCTCCCAGGACCTGCCCATGTTCGTGGTGGTGCCGCCGGCGTCCCGGGACCAGCTGCGCGACAAGGTGATCTCCAATATCTCGGAGGTCCGCGCCCGCGGCGCCAGGACCATCGTGCTGGCCGAATCCGGCGACGAGGACGCCCGGGCAAACGCGGATGTCTTCATCGAACTGCCCCGGGTCTCCACGCTGCTGCAGCCGTTGTTGGCGATCGTGCCACTGCAGCTGTTCGCATGCGAGGTGGCCACCCTGAAGGGCCACGACGTGGACCAACCCCGCAACCTGGCCAAGTCCGTCACGGTGGAGTGAGCACGGTCCCGCCGTTAGGCTGGGGAGTGTGAAGAGCACCCGCACCCCATGGATCGCACGCGACGAGATCCGCTCTTTGATGGCCACCGTCGCCACCATCGTCGCAGGAATCATCGCCATTGCGATCGCGGGGAATCTCGAATCAGTCCCATCGTCCGGCAGGGCGCTGATGGTGGTGATGGTGGGCTGGAGCGGTTTCTCCTTCACGTTCGTGATTGCCACCATGGCCGCCTTCGCCGGGCGGGACCACCGGCGGCTGGGGTGGGCGCTCACGCACCGGGCCCGGGCCCGCTGGCTGGAGTTCACGATGGGTGTGGGCGGCCCCACCAGCTGGGTGGTGCAGGCTTCCCTGATGGCGATCATCGCCACGCTGTTCTCCCTGATGCAACCGGAGCGGAGCGCGGTCTTGCAGGTGGTGGCCTTCGTGTGTGCGATCTCCTGCTGGGTCCTGGTGGCCGTGGTCCAGGCGGTGGCGTATGCCCGGCTGCACATCATCGGCAATGCCCGCGGGGTGGCTGGCCTCCGGACCCCGGAGCGCGCCGGTGGTCTGGTGTTCGAGCAGGCCGAGCCGACACGGTTCGGTGACTATCTGTCCATGTCGTTCGCGCTGCAGGCGTCCCTGAACACGCCGGCCGTGAGTGTGCAGGGCCGAGTTGCCCGCAACCTCGTCACCCAGCACGTGGTGGTGGCCTTCATCTTCAACACCATCATCCTCGCCGTGCTGGTGGCGGTGCTGCTGGCCAACGTCGGAAGCTGACGCCCGGCCGCCGCCGAGCATGGAATGATGACCGGCAAGGAGGCGCGTGGAGATGATCGTGGGAATCGGGACCGACCTGTGCGTGGTCAGCCGCTTCGGGGAGATGGTGCAACGACGCCCAGGGTTGCTGGAGCGGCTCCTGAACGAGCGGGAGCGCGCCACGTCGCTCGCCTCGCAGGCGGGCAGGTTCGCGGCCAAGGAGGCCTTCGCCAAGGCACTCGGCTCCCCGGGCGGCATGCGATGGCTGGACTCCGAGGTGGTCAAGGACGCCAACGGTGCCCCCAGCTTCGAGGTCAGGGGCACGGTGGCCGCCCGGCTGGATCAACTGGGGATCACCCGGGTGCACCTGTCGCTCTCGCACGATGGGGACTACACCACGGCCATGGTGGTGTGCGAGGCATGAAGCCGGTGGTCTCGGCGCAGCAGATGCGCGACGCGGAGCGGCCCCACCTGGATGCGGGCGTCGACCTGATGGCTGTTGCCGCCAGGGCAGTGGCCCACCATGCGCGGGAGATGCTGGCGGCATCCGGCCGACACGGTGCTGTGCTGGTGGCCGCCGGAGGGGGCAACAACGGTGGTGACGGGCTCTTCGCCGCCGCGCACCTCGCGGCGGAGCGCCCGGTGGTGGTCTGGCTGAGCGCCGGCAGGGGACACGAGGCCGGACTGGCCGCGGCCCGGGCGGCAGGTTGCGTCGTGGTGGATGGCCCCGCCGCGCTGGCCGAGGTCGAATCGGCGGCCCTGGTGATCGACGCGGTGCTGGGCATCGGGGCCCGCCCGGGCCTGGAGGGCGAGGTGGCCGCCTTCGCCGCTGACTGTGCGCGCGCGCACGTCCCCGTTTTGTCCGTCGACCTGCCGAGCGGCCTGGACCCCGACAGCATTCGGACCCACGACAGCTTCACCGCCGACGTGACGGTGACCTTCGGCGCGCTGAAGGTGTGCCACGTCGCCACCCCGGCGGCGGCCCGCTGCGGGCGGGTGGAGTTGGTGGACCTCGGGATCAACATCCCCGAGTGCGTCGCACAGCTCGCCGGACCGGACGACCTGGCGGGGGACTGGCCGTTCCCCACGCACGCCAGCCACAAGTACTCCCGCGGGGTGGTGGGCCTGGACACCGGCTCGCAGACCTACCCCGGCGCGGCCCTGCTCGGGTGCGACGGCGCCGCGA
>CAZPSO010000279.1:0-3196 GCA_964588895.1 uncultured Tessaracoccus sp. | reverse complement strand
GTGATGTTGTCGCGGATGAACTCGGCAGCCCGCTCCTCGGCGTCGCCACCGATCTCGCCGATCATGACGATCAGTTCCGTTTCCGGGTCCTCCTCGAACGCCGCGAGGCACTCGATGTGAGTGGTGCCGACGATGGGGTCGCCGCCGATGCCGACAGCGGTGGAGAAGCCGTGGTCACGCAGTTCGTACATCATCTGGTAGGTCAGGGTCCCGGACTTGGAGACCAGACCGATGTTGCCGCGACCCGCGATGTGGGCCGGGATGATACCGACGTTGGACTTGCCGGGTGAGATCAGGCCGGGGCAGTTGGGTCCGATGATGCGGGTGCCGGAGGACTTGGCCGCGTGATGGAACTCGAGCGAGTCCCGCACGGGGATGCCCTCGGTGATCACCACGCACAACTCGATGCCCGACTCGACGGCCTCGAGGACGGCGTCCCTGGCGAATTTCGGTGGCACGAACACCACGGAGACGTTGGCGCCGGTGGCCTCGATGGCTTCGGGGACGGACCCGAAGACCGGCACCGGATCCTCCTCGAAGGTGATGGACTCGCCACCCTTGCCCGGGGTCACTCCCCCGACGACGCGGGTGCCGGACATGATCATGCGCTGCGTGTGCTTGCGACCCTCACGGCCGGTCATGCCCTGGACGACGACGCGGGAGTGTTCACTGATGAAGATGGACATCGTGTAGGTCTCAGTTCCTTTCGCTCGCCAGTTTGGCGACGGTGGCGGCCGCGCCATCCATGGTGGTGGCCACTTCGATCAGGGGGTGGTTGGCTTCGGCAAGGATGGCCTTCCCGATGTCCACGGCGTTGCCGTCCAGACGCACGACGATGGGCAGGTTCGCCTCGTCGCCCAGCATCTCCAGAGCGGAGACGATGCCGTTGGCCACGTCGTTGCAGGCGGTGATGCCGCCGAAGACGTTGACGAACACGGCCTTGACTTGTGGGTCGCTCATGATGATCCGCAGGCCGTTGGCCATCACGGTGGCGCTCGCACCGCCACCGATGTCGAGGAAGTTGGCGGGCTTGGGCTGCCCGGGCAGGCCTTCTCCAGCCGCTGCCACCACGTCGAGGGTGCTCATCACCAGGCCGGCACCGTTTCCGATGACGCCTACGGTGCCGTCGAGCTTGACGTAGTTCAGGTCCAGGTCCCGGGCCTGCCGCTCCAGATCGACGTGGCCGGCGTCTTGCTCGTACATGTCCCACTCCGCGTGGCGGTAGTCGGCGTTGTCGTCCAGCGTGACCTTGCCGTCGAGAGCCAGGATCTCGCCGCCTCCAGTCTTGACCAACGGGTTGACCTCCACGAGCGTCGCGTCAGAGTCCCTGAAAGTGTTCCACAGGCGCACCATCACGTCGGCCAGTGCGTCATGGTCCTCGCTGGGGAATCCGGCCTGGGAGGCAATCTCCCGGGCGATCGGGTCGGTGATGCCTTCGATCGGGTCCAGTTGTTTCTGGACCAGCGCCTCGGGACGCTCCACCGCGAGTTCCTCGATCTCCACCCCGCCCTCGATGCTGCACATGGCGATGTAGCTGTTGGCGGCACGGTCCAGCAGGATGGAGAAGTAGTACTCCTCGGCGATGTCCGCTGCGGGCGAGACCATGACCACATCCACCACGTGGCCCCTGATATCGAGACCCAGGATCTGCCCGGCGGTGGCCCTGACGGCATCGGCCCCGCGGGCAACCTTGACGCCGCCTGCCTTGCCCCGGCCCCCGGTCCTCACCTGGGCCTTGATCACCACCATGTCGCTGCCGATCTTCTCCCATGCTGCGACGGCCTCGTCTGCGGTGCGCGCGGTCACGCCCGGCAGCACGGGTACTTCGAAGGTCTCGAACAGGTCACGCGCCTGGTACTCGAGGAGATCCACGCTGGCTCCAATCTGAGCGGTCTGATGAGGTGTAGTGCTCACGTCTAGCGAAACCAGAGTAGCGTCCGTGCTCGCCAGCCCCAACACGCCACCGGGTGGGTTGCCGTGTGTTGCACGCGGATCGGGGAAGACAACAGCCTCGAGTTTGAGAGTTTCCTGAGAAATGCTAAGGTTCTCGAGAATTGGATCCAGATAGTCCGCAAGGGAGTTATTCGTTGAGTCAGAACACCGCCCAGCCCGGTGCACGCCGGGCCGCAGTCTCCGATTCTCCCGCTGAGAGCACCGAGATCCAGATCGACAGCCTCCAGCACTCCGGCCGCGCCCGTCGCGGCCAGGCCGCGCGCTTCGGCCGCGGAGCCGTCGCCAGCATGCTGGCCGCCACCATGGCCGTGGTGGCGATGTTCGGTTACGCCCTGACCAACCGTGACGCAGCCGAAGAGGCTGAATCAGACCTGGTCAATGTCGAAATGGCTGTCCCCGCCGCCGCCGTCCAGGCTGCCGAGCTGGGATTCGCGGACCGCACCGAATCCGCTTCCCGCAGCGCCGTGCGTTCCAACCTTGCCGAAGCCGTCGCGGGCGACACCGCGCGCAACCGTGAGGAGCTCATCGACGAGTCCGTCACGGCAGCCAAGGACACCCAGGCCAGCATGACCGCGGAAGAGCGCGACACGCTGATGGCCCAGGACATGGAGCTGGTCAAGGCGCAGGAGGAAAAGCTCCAGAAGGAAGCAGAAGAGGCCCGCAAACGCCTCGAGGAGGCCCAGCGCCTGGCCGAACTGCAGGCTGCTGCCGAGTCGGGGAACCCCGCCGAGTTGAACTCCGTGACCGCTGACGACATCGCGGCCATCAGCAACTCCGGTGGCTCCATGCCGCTGAGGGGGAACTACCGCGTCGGCGCCGGTTTCGGCGCCACCGGGAGCTGGTCGCGCTACCACACCGGCCAGGACTTCGGCGCCGCCCACGGCACGCCCATCTACGCCGTCGCCTCGGGCATCGCCCTTTCGCCCACCGCCGGCGGCTGGGCCGGGGTGAACGTGGTGATTCAGCACAGCAACGGCGGCTCCACCCTGTACGCCCACATGTCGCGCCGCAGTGTCTCTCCCGGGCAGGCAGTCCAGGCCGGTCAGCTGATCGGGTACGTGGGCAACACCGGCCGTTCCTTCGGTCCGCACCTCCACCTCGAGTACTACCAGCCCGGCATCACCCCCGGCGACGTGTACCGCGCCTCCAACCCGATGTCGTTCCTGCGCTCGCTCGGCGTCCGCTGAGCCTAGAGCTTCTCCATTGGGGCGTGGCGCACACTCAGCCGCTTGGTCCCCGCCGA
>CAZPSO010000278.1:0-3198 GCA_964588895.1 uncultured Tessaracoccus sp. | reverse complement strand
CCGGGACGTCGGTGTGGTAGAACGCCGGCTCGAAGAACTTGTACTCCAGCACCAGACGCTGCTCGGCGCCCAGGCGGTCGTAGATCTTCTGCAGCGACTCGTGCAGCCAGTCCTGGCGTTTGCGGATGCTGCCCTGGCCGGGGTAGTTGGTGCCGTCGGCGAGCCAGATCTTCAGGTCGCGCGAGCCCGTGGCGTCCATCACGTCGATGCACTTGAAATGGTCGTCGATGGCGCGCTGCCGGACCGCCGGGTCGTGGTGGGCCAGGGAGCCGAACTTGTAGATGTCGTCCTGGAAGGTGTTGGAGTTGACGGTGCCCAACTCCACGCCCAGGTCCTCGGCGTAGCGGCGCAGTTCGGCGTAGTCGTCGACGGTGTCCCAGGGGATGTGCAGCGCCACGATGGGGGCCAGCCCGGTGTACTTGTGCACCTGTGCGGCGTCGGCGATCTTCTCCTGCACGGTGCGGGGGGTGCCGGGGGTGGAGAAGACCCTGAACCGGGTGCCGGAGTTGCCGTAGGCCCACGAGGGGACCTCGATGCGCAGTCGGTCCAGGTATTCGAGTGTCTCGGCAGGAAACGCCATGGTGTCCAATCCTCCTTGAGGAGTGCTGCTCCGCACTCCGTCCGTTGGTAGTGCCGCTGCCGCTTCCGGACGCCGGATGAAACGATCCACCCAAAACGCCCTTGAAACGATTCACGGTCGCTACCATGGAAGCACAAGCGTTGGTCCGAAGTCAACAGTCATCAGGGGCAACGGAGCGAAAGGATCCGACGTGAGCGTGGTGGTGGGCATCAAGGACGTGGCCCAAGCTGCCGGGGTCTCGGTGGGCACCGTCTCCAACGTGCTGAACCGACCCGAGGCCGTTTCCGCGGAACGCCGGGAGCGCGTCGAACGTGCCATCCGGGAACTCGGCTACGTGCCCAACGACGCCGCCCGCCAGCTCAAGGCCGGCACCTCCCGCGCCGTCGGGCTGGTGGTCCTGGATTCCCAGAACCCCTTCTACGCCTCCGTGAGCCTGGCTGCGGAGGACGAGGCCTCCGGCCGCGGCGTCGGGTTGTTCGTGGCCAACAGCCACGGGCAGGAGGCCAAGGAACAGTTCTACCTCTCGCTGTTCGAGCAGCAGCGGGCCCGCGGAATCCTGGTCACTCCCGGCACGCCCAACCTGGAGCCCCACCGCGAGGTGGCCCGACGCGGCACCCGCGTGGTCCTGGTGGACGCCGTGGATCCGGAGGCCGACTTCTGCACCGTCAGCTCCGACGACTTCCACGGCGGCCACGAGGCCATGGAGCACCTGATCCGGATCGGCCGCCGGAAGATCGCCATCTTCGGGGGCCCGACGCGTTTCCGCCAGATCGGCAAGCGCCGGGAAGGTGCCCTGGCCGCCGCGCAGGAGAACGGGGGAGTCAGTCTCGAATACCTGGAGCCCCCCGAGATGACCATCCTGGCCGGCCGCAGCCTGGCCGACGAGATCGCCGACCGCCCGGCCGACCAGCGCCCGGATGCCATCTTCGCCATGAACGACCTGCTGGCCACCGGCGTGCTGCAATCGCTGGTGATGCAGCGGCAACTGAGCGTGCCCGACGACGTGGCCCTGATCGGCTACGACGACATCGACTTCTGCGCCAACGCCGTCGTCCCCTTTTCCTCGGTGCGGCAGCCGGCTGCCCAGATGGGTCGCTGCGCCGTGGAGTTGTTGGAGAAGGAGATCGCGGACGGCCCCGGGCACGCGCACCAGGACGTCAAGCTCAAGCCCGAGCTGGTGGTGCGCGACTCCACGCGCAAGCCGGGCTGAGCCTGTCCCCGGCCAGTCGAGGCTGCTAGAATCCATGAAACGTTTCATGGGAGGTGGGCATGTCAGCGACGATGGCGGCAGTGGACCTGGGCGCATCCAGCGGTCGGGTCCTGGCGGGAACCGTCACCGACGGCGTCCTGCACTGGCGGGAGGCCACCCGGTTCACCAACGAGCCCATCCAGGTGCCCACCGACCGCGGGCCCCGGCTCTACTGGGATGTTCTCGGCCTGTGGAGCAACATGACCCAGGGCTTGCGGGCTGCGGCCCACGACGTCGGCCCCTTGTCCTCGCTGGGCATCGACACCTGGGCCGTCGACTACGGCCTGCTCACTCCGCTGGGCGACCTGGTGGGCAACGTCGCCTCCTACCGCTGTGACCGCACCCGCGACGTCGCCGAGCGCTACTTCGACACCGTCCCCGCCGATCGCCTGTACGCGGAGGTGGGGTTGCAGACGCAGCCGTTCAACACCGTCTTCCAGTTGCTGGCGGAGACCGAGGAGGCCCTCAGCATCGCCCACCGGCTCCTACTGCTGCCCGACCTGCTGGGCTACTGGCTGACCGGCCGGGCCATGACCGAGGTCACCAACGCCTCCACCACCGGATTGCTGGACCCCCGCACCCGCCGCTGGAACCCCACCGTCCTGGACTGGCAGACCAGCAAATTCGGCCGCGACGTCTCCCACCTGCTCACCGAACTGGCCGAACCCGGGGCCATCCTCGGCGCCGTCAACGCCAGCGGACTGGGCCTGACGGCTGCGGACGGGAGCCCCACCCAGGTGGTGGCCGTCGGCTCCCACGACACCGCCTCGGCCGTGGTGGCCGTGCCCGCCGAGACCGACTCCTTCGCCTACATCTCGTGCGGCACGTGGTCGCTGGTGGGCCTGGAGCTGGAGACGCCCGTGATGACGGAGGAGGCCCGACGGGGCAACCTCACCAACGAACTGGGCGTCGACGGCACGGTGCGGTTCCTGAAGAACGTCATGGGTTTGTGGGTGTTCAACGAGGCCGTGCGCACCTGGCGCGACCAGCGCCTGGACGTCACGGTGCCGGACCTGGTGGCCGGCGCGGCCACGGTGCCGCTGGGCCGGACAGTGATCGACATCGACGCCCCCGAGTTCTTCTCGCCCGGCAACATGCCCGAACGCATCGCAGAGGCCGCCCGCGCGTCGGGTCAGCCCATCCCGCGCGACCCCTACGAGGTCACCCGCTGCATCATCGACTCCCTGGCCCTGGCCTACCGCCGCGCCGTCCGCTTCACCGCCGACGCGGCCAGCAAGGACATCTCCGTGGTGCACATGGTGGGAGGCGGCATCCAGAACCAGCTCCTGTGCCAGCTGACCGCCGACGCCGTCGGCCTGCCTGTGGTGGCCGGGCCCGTGGAGGGCACCGCCATGGGCAACCTGGTGGT
>CAZPSO010000277.1:0-3229 GCA_964588895.1 uncultured Tessaracoccus sp. | reverse complement strand
GCCTGCGGGCCCTGGAAGCGCACCGAGTGGATCTGCTCGTTGATGGCCAGCTGTGGCAGCGACGCGACGATGTTGAGTGCGTCATCGAGTACGAACAAGGTGGGGTATGTCGCCCAGCTTCCGGAGTCGGTGGTGCCGTCCATGGTGACCGCGACCCTGAGATGCCCGTCGAAGTGGTCGAGGGCGAACTGGTTCAGCGGTATGCCCGGGATGCTGGCACTGGCCGCGACGGTGAGCCCACCATCGGCAAGCTCCACTTGCGTCAGGTCGGTTGTCTGGCTGACATCGCGCAGTCCGGTGTCCTGGTCGAGGGTGAACTCGGATGTGGCGGTGGACTGGTAGGTGGTGGAGGCCAGGAAGAGGCTGTCCGGGCTCATGTAGGTGATGTCCGCGCGTCCCATCACCGCCGCCGCATCGAGGCGTTGCCCAGTGGACAGGTCGATGCTGCTGATCACCTGGAACATGGGCCCGGTCGGATCCGCAGGGATCGTCAGGTCGTCTGCGGCCACCGGCACGACCCCTTGAGCGTCACTGAGCGAGGGGACGAACGTCGCCGGATCCTCGGGATCCACGGCGTCACGGTCGGCGACGTCGTATCTCGTCACCAGGTAGAACAGATCGCCTGCCAGCCGGGAGGTCGCGTAGGCACCACTTTGCCCGAGACTGGTCACGAACCGCGGCGACGAGGGGTAGGTCACGTCATAGAGCAGGGCTTTGGTGCTAGATGCGTCGTAGGGCACATACGTCATGGATTGGCTGGCGGGCAGGCCAGACAGCCGCGGCGTGTACTCGGTGACCAGCACCACGAGTTGATGACCGTGCAGCATCAGGTCGATCACCGGACCCTGCACTGTGCCCGCCGAAGGCCCGGTCTCCTCAGCCGTGGTATCAATCCGAGCAACCTCGGTCGTCTCAGCTCCCTCGGCTGGAACCAGCACCACGTCGGTGCCCGAAACAGTGAAAATGGTGCGGCCATCACTCTTGACGACGTCGCCCTCATCGATACCGGCGACCTGGGCGTTCGTGGCCCAGGTCCCTCCGTCTCCCGCCGCAGCAGCGTCGGCCGCCTGGAAGGCCGGGAATCGGCCTACGCCGGTGGCGAAGAGATTGACCCTGGAGGAGTAGACGCCTTCAGGGAAGGCGGCGAACGCCTCCTGCACAGCGGCGTAGGTCTGTGCGTAGTCACCGGGATCAATCGCTGCGCGGAAGGGATGGCTGAAACCACCGGGATCGGTCGCGTTCCGGGAAGCCGGTGGCTGTGAAACCGGTGGATCGTAGAGGTCCCGGTTGTCCGAGACCAGCGTCGGCACCACCGCCAGCCCCACCATCACTATGGCCACAGCCACAGCCGCCCACGCCAACCTACGGCCGGTTCGGGGCGCGGGAGGTGGTGGTGCTGCCAGCTCGGCGTCGAGCGCCTCGAACAGGCGTGCCCTGACCTGCGGGTCGGGTCGCAGCTGGTCTGCGATCTCGGAGAAGATGTCGTTACTCATCCCACAGCCCTCCCAAGAGCTTGTCTCGCATTTGGGCGCGGCCTCGGGACAGGCGCACCCTCACGGTTCCGGGCTCCACGCCGAGCAGATCCGCGATCCGCGCGACGGGGAGATCCTCGAAATAGAACAGATACAACACGCTGCGCTGACTCTCGGGCAGCGAACGCAACGCACGAAAGAGCACGTTTTGCTCATCGGTGGCCAGCGTGAAGTCCTCGGCAACGCCGACGGCGCCCGCCTCGACGTGCTCCCGGGAAAGAGGCACCACCCTGGTGCGCCACGAACTGAGCCGTACCCGTCTGGCGCAATGCAGAGCGGTGGTGATCAACCATGCCTTGCGATGCTCCTCGTCGTTGAACTCCGGACGACGGCGGTGATAGGTGAGGAACACCTCCTGATACACGTCGTCGGCGTCCCCGCGGCAGGCCGTGTGCGCCACCGCGATGCCGTAGACCATGGACTCGTACCGCTCGACAACCGCATGCGTATCCCCGGGCAGCAGGCGGGCGCTCAACGACTCATCCTTCGCTTGAGCGTCCACCGTTTCCCCTTCCCCGGTGTGCCGGCGGCGCCCCGGGCGCCCTTACCCCTTAACTGCGCCGAAGTACCCGAAAGGTTACCGCCAGGTTCCACCGGCGCAGGGGCCCCGGCGCAACGTGAGCTCGTCGAGACGCAGCGGTCAGGACATGTCAGTCATCAGCCCGTATCTACGCGTCGGCGTACTGCACAGCCACCACTCGGATGCCGTCGATGCCCACGAAGTCGTTTGGGTTGGCCGTGTAGATCGGGAGGTCTCGGGCAAGGGCGATGGCAGCGATCTGCGCATCGAAGGCACGAGCCTTCGCGTTCCGTCCAGCCGCCCGCAGCGAGGCGGACACGCGACCGAAGGCCCGCGCTGCGTCCGCATCGAAAGGCATCGGGTCGAACACCGCCTCCACATGCTGCAGTACCGACTGCCTATCGGCACGCTCGGAGGGATTCTGTGCGACCAGCGGTCCCACGGAGAGCTCGGCCAACGTGATCACCGTGATGAGCGGGATCTCCGGGAGTGATGACGGGTCGAGCCGCGCTAGATCGATGATTGCTGATGTATGCAGGATGCCGGCTTGGCTCATAGTCCTTGGTCCACGACATCATCGACATCAGAACGCAGCTGGTGGAGATCTAGTCGCGGCAGGTTCCTCCACCGCTCGACGAGCTGTTCCGGCCCCAACGGTCGCCGAGGAACGGGCAGCATCAATGCGACAGGCTCCCCATCCCTGGTGACTGTCAGCTGCTCACCACGCCCGATTCGGGCCAGCACATCCGCGCTCTTGTTGCGCAACTCCCGGACTGTGACATTACTCATATCCCAAGTGTATCACCGGTGATACACCTTAGCTGATGGGTGCTGCGGCGACTTCGTAGGGATGCTGCTGGCGCCACCTCAACGCCATGGCTGATTCGCCAGCAGACGCCTCGCTTCGGCAGGCCGTTTCTGTTAGGCAACGATGCAGGCGTGAGCCGTCCTTCGGTGTGAAGGAGGTTGCGGTATGTCGGTGACCCCGGGCTTGGCTTGCTCAGTTGATCGGATGAGCGATGCTGTAGCCATGCAGCAGCCGTTCCACTTCCCCGTCCGTATTGCTACAGCCATTCTGGTCGCAGCGGGCATTATGCTGGCGGTCCCCACCCTCGCCCATTTGGTCTTCGGAGGCCCCAGCGAGACGCCGCTGGCGTGGTCCGGCCTGTCGTTGGCT
>CAZPSO010000276.1:0-3229 GCA_964588895.1 uncultured Tessaracoccus sp. | reverse complement strand
CGGTGCCACCCTCTAGGTAATCTTCGCCAGCACCACCACGCAAAGTGTCGTTGCCAGCACCGCCGTATAACTTGTCGTTTCCAGCGCCACCATCTAATGCATCGTTTCCAGCATCACCGTATAGGATATCGTTGCCTTTCTCTCCTTGCAGATCATCATTTCCTTCCTGGCCATAGAGCTGATCATTGCCATCACCTCCCTGCAAAATGTCATTTCCGGCGCCACCTTTTAAAGTGTCGTTACCACCACCACCGCTCATGAGGTCGGCGCCATCGTATCCATACGCCACTTCAGCAGCGTCGCTGCCAGTCCAGTTCGCAGCTTGTGCTAGAGCCGCCTCTATCGGAATCGATGTGCCGTCGGAAAAATCCAACCTGTCAACTGCATTCCTACGGTTAACAAATCCATTAACGACAGTAACCGTCGTGAGAACACCTTCTTTTTGGATGTCAATCACCAAATCAGAAAGCGTTCGACGATATGTCACATGTTCTGGATTAATTCCTTCATCGAAAAGAATTCGATCCAGATCGCTACCATTGCTGTCGTATTCCTCTATGCGGTCGTGGCTTCCATCGGCAGCAATTTTATAAACATCACTGCCAGCCCCGCCGCGCAATACATCGTCGCCTAATCCGCCAATCAGCGTGTCGTGACCTCTACCACCGTCTAACAGATCATTGCCAATACCACCGTAGAGAATGTCATTGCCATCACGCCCCTCCAAAACATCATCGCCTTCCGAGCCATGAAGTTCATCGTCGCCAGCATGTCCTATCAACCAGTCGTCGCCAGCAAGCCCGTCGATCAGATTGTCTGTCCCGTCACCATGGATTTCATCATTTCCGTCCGTTGCTCTTGCGGCCATTGTTTCCAAATCAGTTGAAGTCCAACCAGACACCGTGCTGGCTGAGTCTAAAAACTCCACGCGATGTATACGGCTGGCTTGATTCGCAAAATACTTCTGAATGCGCAGCTCATCTTCACCTTCACTGATAATCAAAATTAAATCCATATCGGACCGGCGAACATTTACAGCATCAGGCAATATACCCTCGCCAAAAACAATTTTATCCAGATCCCTTGATGCACCTTGGTTGTCAATGACATCCAATCCGTCACCGCGGTTGTACCGGTAGATATCATTACCTTGGCCACCAATTAATAGGTCATCTCCCTCTCCGCCGATCAGGACATCATCGCCGTCGTTACCTCGCAGCTCATCATGACCTACCGAACCCTCAAGTATGTCGTTGCCGGCTCCGCCAAATAGTCGATCATCACCAGTACCACCGAGCAAATGATCATTACCTTCATCACCGTATAAACGATCATCACCAGCACCACCGATCAAGATGTCGTCACCATCTTTTCCAAAAATGGTGTCATTGCCGGACAATCCATCTATTTGATCCGCGCCAGACGTACCGTGGAGCTCGTCATCGCCTTCAGTGATGGTTTGAGAGGCAACATTTATCTTGTCGAACTCCGAAGGCCCAACATTCATCTCACGTCCATCACTAAATCGAATCGCATTCACATAACGATGGCTCGCGCCCTCTTTGTCAAAATGCGACTCCACACGTACCACGTCATCCGTGTCATTAATGGCAATAACCAAATCATCGCCCTGGCGGGTCACAGTCACATCTGCTTCTAATAATCCACCAACCAAAACAATGACATCTTTTCTACCCTGTGTTGTATCAAGGTTGCGGATTCGGTCGCGGCCATAGCCTCTTCCAAATCGATACTGATCGTTCCCGGCGCCCCCATCCAACACATCATCACCAGCGCCACCATCCAGAACGTCGTCACCAGCCAATCCAGAGATCACATCGTTACCGCCCAAACCAAACAAATAGTTGTTACCTGCATTGCCATTGATAACATCTGCTGAAGCGGAAGCACTTAGGGTTGCCGCCGCCACCAAACCTATCGTCTGGCTGTCGAACTGAGATAAGTCTGTGTCATGCATAAACGAATCAACAGAATGGCGTAATCTGTCGATGTTGACCGTGTTGTAGACGTTAACGCCGCGAACTCCCTGCATGAAATCCATTAAGACATCTTGCGCAGACTCAGGGTTAGCCGCAGCAAACTCAAAGAGCTTTCCAACAACAATGGAAAAGTCACCCAACCACAAACCTTCCTGAGAACTCTCCGACCATTCAATGGCGTCGAAGAACGGCTTCAGATGGGTACGTGCCGCCATCTGGAAAAAAACCGTATCAACCAGATCATCGAATATTTCTTCGAACATTCGGGCGTACTGCTGACCGGAACCTTGCGGCTTACCTATCGGATATCCGTAGAAAAGCTCCAGCGCACCGATTTTTCTAGCATCTATGGGTGATTGATAGTGCTTTCTATAATCCCCTTCCTGCCCGGTCCAGGCAAAAATGATCGGCTCCAAAAGCGCCAGCCGCTCCTCACGAGACGACGCATTTACGAAGCCCGTGACCAGGTCTTTAAGAACCCCCGATTCATCCCGCACCATGGCCTGGCGCAGAGAGTGAACCAAGCCGAAGCCCTTCGCATCAGGAAGTAACTTAAGCTCATCCGTTAGCGCCAACTTCTCTTCCTTACTCACCGTCGGATTACTAGCGAACCAGATGTCGGTCATGGTGCGCGTCGTTCCATCTGCGACTGTATAGCTACCCACCTGACGATGCTCATTACCAAACTCGTCAACAAATGACTGTTTTGTGTAATCCAGCGAAAGAGACTCTACCCCCGCACTCTCCAAGGAAATCAACTCTCCTGAATCGGCTTGTCCATTCTGATTCAGGTCCTTAAAAACTCGCAGACTTTGGAAGAGATCATCATCAGCGTTAATTAACCCATCGCTATTGCTGTCAAGTTCCTTTAAGGCCTCAAATCCGTTAGCTGCAAACGTACCGTCCACTTTGCGCGTGTTATTACCAAATAATTCAGAGCCATCATTAATTTTCCCATCTCTATTGCGATCAAGAACCAGCAGACCATCGTCGGCTGCCACGAAACCGGTCAGTTCACGGAACCCATCACCGGCATGGTCAAAATGGATTTTGGCCCCAAAACCAACGGTTTCAACGCCGTCGCCATCCAAGTCCAACACCAGCGGAGAGGCTGGGATAACGGGAGGTTTTGGTGGCGGCGGTGGTGGTGGGAGATTGTCGTCATCGCCATCTCCATCTCCATCTCCATCTCCATCTCCATCTCCATCTCCATCTCCATCTCCGTCTCC
>CAZPSO010000275.1:0-3259 GCA_964588895.1 uncultured Tessaracoccus sp. | reverse complement strand
AGACCGCTACACAGAGATGATGGATGCAGGTTCTGGTGGTGGCGTGACTCGCTGCTACACGGACGCTTTCAGGGGTTGTCTTTCAGTGGATCTGTCCACCACCACCGGGACCGTAAACCGTGCGGCCAGACGGAGCATGACTTGATAGGAGCCTGACCGGGAAGTCATCTCGCCTCTGTGCTGTCTGCCCCGCCCGACCGACGGTGACCGTAGATCATCCGCTTCGGGAAAGGACCACCGGTCATGGCGATCATGACAGCACCACCGGCAACCGCCAACCCCCTTGCTACTGCCCTGGGTCTCTACGCCGGGGTAGACACCCACAAGGACACCCACCACGTCGCTGTTGTCGACGAACTGGGCCGGGCTGTGGCCGACCGACAGTTCTTGGCGACCGGGACCGGGTACCGGCAGACGGTGGAATTCCTGCACAGCCACGGGATCATTCGAGCCGTGGGCGTAGAGGGCACCGGCTCCTATGGGGCCGAGCTGACGCGGGTCCTGGCAACAGCCGGGATGAGCGTGATCGAGGTGATGCGCACCAACCGCCAGCATCGGCGCATCAAAGGAAAATCCGACCAGATGGACGCCTATCAGGCGGGACTGACCGTGGCGGCCGGGCGCAGCACAGTGGCCCCCAAGCAACGCGACGGCCTGGTCGAATCGCTACGGATCCTGCTGGCCGAACGCGCCTCGGCGGTCAAGGCCCGCACGGCGGCGATGAACCAGATCCACGCCCTACTGGTCACCGCCGAGGACGAGGTGCGAGCCGACTACCGCCGCTACGAGGGGGAGAAGCTGGTGGCCATACTGGCCAGGACCCGACCGGCCGCTGGTCATGGCCCCGCCCAGGTCGCCCGCGGGTCGTTGAAGCGTCTGGCGACCCGCCATCAGGACCTCAGTGCCGAGATCGCCGGGGTGGACGCCCAGCTCGAACACATCGTGCGCCAGCTCAACCCGGCCCTGCTGGCCGTCACGGGCGTCGGACCCCTGGTGGCCGCGAGCCTGCTCGTGACCATCGGTGAGAATCCCGAGCGGATCGGCACCAAAGCCCAGTTCGCCGCCCTGTGCGGCGTCGCACCGATTCCGGCCTCATCGGGACGCACCAACCGGCACCGGCTCAGCCGTGGCGGGGACCGGCGGGCCAACCACGCCTTACACCGGATCGTGCTTGTTCGGATGCGCCATCACGAACCGCGCACTGAAGCGTATTTCAACCGCCGCCGAGCGGAAAACCTCTCGGACCGCGACATCATCCGCTGCCTGAAACGCCACGTCGCCAACGAGATGTTCGCCCTGCTCACCCACCCAGCCGCTGACCCGCTGCCCGGGCCCAAACTGCGTCAGCAACGCCAAGCACTCGGCATCACCCTCACCGCCGCGGCCCTCGCCCTCGATGTTCCCTACCAGCAACTACGGCGCTTGGAGCTCGGCACCCGGACCGACGCAGACCTCGTCGAACGATGCCAGCGATGGCTCGACGCGGCCAGAACGGAATCGCGCCACACCACCCCTAGACACCAATAGGAGCATCCACTACGAGGGACTTGACCGTGATGTGTTCCAGCAGGGCGCTGGTGAATTCGATGGTGCCAGAAGTTCCACCCAAGTCCGCAGTCCGCACGTGTCCGTCTGCCAACACCGTTCGCACGGCGTCGAGTACCTCAGCACCGGCCTCGGGGTAGCCGAGGTGATCCAGCATCATCGACGCGGTCCAGATAGCTCCGATGGGGTTGGCCTTGTTTTGACCGGCGATATCTGGGGCCGATCCGTGGACTGGTTCGAACATGGAAGGGAACTCGCCCTCTGGATTGAGGTTCGCTGAAGGCGCTATCCCGATAGAACCCGCGACTGCGGCAGCCAGATCCGAGAGAATATCGCCGAACAGGTTGGAGGCGACAAGCACGTCAAACCGCTCGGGGTGGAGCACCATCTTAGCGGCCAAGGCATCGATATGTTCAGAGCTGAATGTGACGCCAGGGTGAGCCAAGGCATGCTCGGTTACGATCTCGTCCCAGAATGGCATCGTGTGGATGATGCCGTTGGATTTGGTCGCGGAGGTGAGGTGACAGCGTCGGGACTTGGCCAAGTTGAAGGCGAAGTGGGCGATGCGGGAGACACCCTCACGCGTGAACACGGATTCTTGGACCGCAAACTCGGAATCGAGCCCGCGGTTCATTCGGCCCCCAATCTCCGAGTACTCACCCTCCGTGTTCTCGCGCACGATGACTAGGTCCACGCCACCTTCGCGCGTGCCCGGTTTCGCTCCGGAGAGCGGACTGGGTACTCCTTCAAAAACAGTGATGGGCCGCAGGTTGACGTGCTGCCGGAAGGCCCGTCGAAGCGGGACCAATAGGCCCCACAACGAAACATGGTCCGGGACGCCAGGCCATCCGACGGCACCGAGGAAGATGGCATCGTGGTTTCGGACTTGGTCCAGGCCATCGTCGGGCATCATGGCGCCCTCGTTCACATATCGCTGGCAGGACCAGTCGAATTCGTCGTAAGTGAAGGCGATTCCGTGCCGGCGTCCGACGGCATTCAGCACGGCGACCGCCGGAGGGACCACCTCCTGGCCAATGCCGTCACCCGGGATGAGGGCGATCCGGTGATGCGCTTTCATCACCGCGTACCACCTGCCTTGGCACGTGCCCGCAGCGCGATCCCTTGAACTTCATTAAGTATTGAGTACAGATTGTCCCAACCACAATGGTTGTGGTCGGAAGAAGCGCCAGTAAGTGAGCGATTGGCCACGAATGTCCTCCTCATACGAGAAAATAGGAAACGGTCAAGAGAGCACGCGCTCTTACGATCAACAGGTGCAGTTGGGCGGAGCTTCCCACTCGATGCGGGCGGCCATCAGCGTTTTTGACCCTCGGTGCTGTGCGGCGGGCGCGCCGCCCAGCCGCAGTCCGGGTCTGCTGTCGTGCCGCATCATCTCCATCGCGGCCGCTTGCGCGGCAAGCCAGCCGGTAACCTTGCTCATCGGCTCCAGCAGCGGCAGCCCGGTGCCGTCGGCGACGGTCTTGTAGGCGATGGCGATGGTCATGCTTCCGCCTGTCTGGTTGCTCACTGTTGCCGTGCTGTTCACTGCGTCTCGCGACGCGCGATGTTGTAAAAGCGCACCGCCTGGTACTCCTCGAGCCCCTCGGAACTACCCTCGCGGCCCAATCCCGACTGCTTGACGCCACCAAAGGGGGCCGCGGCGTTGGAGGGCACTCCCTGGTTGATCCCGACGATGCCCGTCTCGAGCCGGTCT
>CAZPSO010000274.1:0-3274 GCA_964588895.1 uncultured Tessaracoccus sp. | reverse complement strand
TGCCGGCCGCCGGAGATGGTGACGATGACCCGGATCCGACGCCGACTCCTACGCCTACGCCCACGCCGACTCCGGATCCGACGCCCACGCCCACACCGACGCCCACACCGACGCCATCTCCGGAGCCGACGCCTTCCCCGACGCCCTCGCCGGTGCAGCCGTACGAACCGCGTGACCTGTATGAGCGGCCGGGGTACCACAGCGTCAATGGGCGGCAGTGGTTCACGTGGTGCGAGCCGTACTCGCGGACGGTGCGGTGCTGGACCAACATCTGGGCCACCGAGGTGAACCTGGTCAACGGTCGTTACGTGGCCACCGACGGGTGGGTGTTCAACAACCTGACCTATCTGCCGATGATGAAGCGGGCGCAGTGGGCGGGCAACCCGTTGGCTGAGGCCGGGGAGTTCACCTCTGCGGGCCGGCAGTGGCGCACGGAGTGCGATACGCCGGTTACGGGTCGTGGTGGTTGCCGCAGCTTCATCCACGTCAACAACGTGGTGCAGGCGGCGCGTCAGGCGGACGGCAGCTACCGCTACTTCGTGACTGATTCGTGGCGGTTCAACTCCATGGTGAGGTTCGCGCCGAACTGATCCATCACGACGGCGCGCGTCGGCCATCCCGTCGACGCGCGTCGCGTCACACGAACGAGCGCCCCGGCTCACTGCCGGGGCGTTCGGTTGGCTGCGGTTCAGGGGGCAGCTACCAGCACCTTGCTGTCGCCGGGGCCCAGCGTGATGGAGTCCGCGTACTCGTAGCCGCGCGCGTTGAGGGCATCCCTGGCCCGGTGGCGCAGGCCGACGTGGAGCTCCGACATCGCGTTGTTCAGCACGAACGTGAAGGGGTCCCGGTAGTGCACCTCGGCGCCGCCGGGGTCGGACACCACACCCAGGTCCGGGCGCACCCTGGCCTCGTGCAGGACGGAGCCGATCACGTCGTCCAGGACGACGTCGGCCATGTCGCAGGCGATGTAGGTGAACTTGTGGCGGGGGGAGCGCAGGATGGCAGGGCCCAAATCGCTGTGCTCGAACCAGGCCAGGACGTGGGCGTCGCCCGGATCGAACTGCTCCGCCCAGTGCTCCGCGAAGAAGCGGCCGAACCGTGCCGAGTGCACGGTGACCCCCTGTTGAGGCAGCGGCCACCACTGTTCACCGGAGGCGCCCAGGAGGTCGGTCAGGCCGCACGGGAACGGGCCGGGCAGGAGCGCGTCATTGGTGTCCACCACGGCGGAGAACGGTCCCATCACCAGGTGCCCTCCGCCTTCGATGAAGCTGCGCAGGCGGGTGAGGGCAGCCTCGGTGAGCATGTGCTGGATGGGTGCCAACACCACGGGGTATCGGTCGAGGTCGGATTCGGCGTGCACGATGTCCACCTGTAGGCCACGCGCCCACAGGGGCCGGTGCCAGGCGGCGAGAACCTCGTAGGGGTGTCTGAGGCGTGAGGGCACGGTGGCCTCCGAGGCGGCCCAGCTGGAGTCCCAGTCGTGGAGGAGGGCCACGTCGCCTCGGCGGTGGGAGCCCACCACTTCGGAAAGCTGCTCCAGGTCCGTGCCCAGTTGGCGCACGCTCTTGTGGTAGCGGGTCTGGGCCCCCGCATTGGGGACCAACGCGGAGTGGAACCGCTCCGAGCCGAACCGCGACTGGCGAAACTGGTAGGTCAGGACGGCGTCGGCACCGTGGGCCACCGCGCGCAACACGTCGCGGCGGCGCTGTCCCTCAGTCTTGGGCGTGTTGTGGTCCCGGAAGCTCACCGCACCCATGGCCTGCTCCATCAGCATCCAGGGCCGGTCCTTGATGGAGCGCATCAGGTCGTGTTCCAAGGCGCTGAAGGAGGCCTGGTCTTCCATGGTGGGGTCGGGGTAGTGGTCGCCGCACGCCACCGAGACGTGATCGGCCCATTTGTGATGGTCCGCGCGGGCGTTGAAGCCCGCCAGGTTGGTGACCACGGGGACCTCACCGACAAACGGGCGCAACACTTCGGCCTGGGCATTGTAGGCGGCCAGCAGCACGTCGGAAGTGAAACGGCAGTGGTCCAGCCATTGGGTGGGATTGACCAGCGTGCGCGTGCGGCGAGGCAACAGGATCTCGGCCCAGTCGGCGTACTGCTGGCTCCAGAACGAGGTTCCCCAGGCGTGGTTGAGGGCGTCCAGTTCCCCGTACTTCTCGCGCAACCACGCTCGGAATCCGGCTTCGCAGTGGCCGCACCAGCAAACCTCGCCGTGCTCGGTTCCGACGTGCCACATCACCACGGCGGGGTGCTCGGCGAACTCCTGGGCCAACCGCTGGGCCATGCGCTGGCAATACTCGCGGTAGATCGGTGAGCTGGCGCAGAAGTGGGCCCGGGAACCGTGGTTGACCCGGACGCCGTCCTCATCCTCGGCCCGGATCTCGGGGTGCAACAGGCCGAGCCACGGCGGTGGGGAGGCCGACGGCGTGGCCAGGTTCACGGCGATGTCGGCCTCGTGCAGGGCGTCGAGGACCGTGTGCAGCCAGCCGGTCTCCCAGTCATGCCGGGTGGGTTGGATGGTGCCCCACGACCACTTCCCGACGGTGACCAGGTTGACCCCGGCCGCGGTCATCAGCTCGATGTCTTCGGCGTGGACCTCGGCAGACCACTGTTCGGGGTTGTAGTCTCCACCGAATCGGATGGGGGGCTGCGTCATTGCTTTCTCCTGTTGGGTTGTGAACAGGATCCCATGATGGAAGTGGCTGTGACGTCGACTACACGCCACTTCCATCTTGTGGGCGGTGACCTATCAGTCCCTGGTGAGCCAGACCGCAGTGTCGATGGGCAACTCGCCGGCGGTCACATCGCCGCTGGCAAGCAGCACGGTGTGGTCCTCGGGCAACAGGACGGAGGGTCCGTCGACGTTGACCATCACCCGCACGTCGCCGCTGCTGAAGTCCATGACGTGGGGCTCGGAGGCGTTCCACTCGATGTCGCGGTGGGGCAGGTCGAACTCCGCGCGGAGTCGGATGGCGTCGCGGTACATGGCCCACGTGCTGCCTTCGACGCCCACCTGCTGGTCGGCGGCCAGTTCGCGGTAGACCTCCGGCTGCGGCAGCCAGGTCTGGCCGTTCGGGGAGAATCCGAGCCCGGGGCGTCCAGCCTCCCACGGCATGGGGATGCGGCAGCCGTCGCGGCCGTAATGCTCGTGTCCGGAGCGGAACCAGGTGGGGTCCTGCCGCAGGGAGTTGGGCACCTCGGTGCTGTCCGGCAGGCCCAGTTCCTCCCCCTGGTAGATGTAGGACGAACCGGGCAGGCCGAGCATCAGCAG
>CAZPSO010000273.1:0-3278 GCA_964588895.1 uncultured Tessaracoccus sp. | reverse complement strand
ACCCGTGGAGGACATGCCACCCGTCACCGCCGACACCGGACCGGTTCGCACACAGCCACCGCCGCGCCCGCAGGAGGTGGAGCCCGTCACGGAACCGATGACCACACCCCCTCGGGTGGGCGCGCGGGAGCTGGCGCGCATGACCATCGCCGACGTCGACGGGTTCCCCAACGTGGTCCACCAGACACAGGAGACCCAGGCCGGGGGAGTCCTCCGCGTGGAGGCCCAGTGCCAAAGCCCTCAACCCGCGATCCAGGTCCTGGTCCGGCGTGGGGCCACGGAGGTGGGCACCGTGGAGGTGCCCTGCCACTTCGAGCAGGGAATGCGCAGCTCCACGACGCTGGGGTCCGCTTCCGATGCCGGGGGGCCGGTCAGCCTGGAGCTGGTGCCCGATCCCCAATCCGACGCCCCGCTGGCCTCGGGCACGTCGGCGTGGGTGCGCGTGCTTCGGGGCTAGGCGCCTCGCCCGCGCTCGCTCGAGCCGGCTCGAGCGGCGCCACTTCTTCCCGATGGGGAATGTTTCGGCCAGTCATTGCGTTATCAATTACATGAGCATTGACGTGGAAATCTGGTCCGACATCGCTTGCCCTTGGTGTTACATCGGCAAGCGCCGCTTCGAGAAGGCACTGGAGGTCTTCCCCCACAAGGACGACGTGAGCGTCACGTGGCGCAGCTACCAACTGGATCCCACGCTTCCGGAGCACGACGAGCGCAGCGAGCAGGAGTACCTGTCGGCCACCAAGGGGATCCCCGCCGACCAGGTGGAATCCATGCTGGCCCACGTCACCGAGCAGGCCCGCGGCGAGGACCTCGACTACGACTTCGCCTCCCTGGTGGTGGCCAACTCCCGCAAGGCGCACCGCGTCCTGCAGGCCGCCAAGCAGGCCGACCGCGCCGACGGCGGCAGCCGCACCGACTCCCTGAAGGAAGCGCTGCTGCACGGCCACTTCGTCGGCGGACGCCACATTGGCGAGCCCGACGTCCTCGTGGAACTGGGCGTGGCCGCCGGCCTCTCCCCGGATGAGGTGCGTGACGCCGTCGACTCCGCGGAACTCGACGAGGCCGTGGACCGCGACATCGCCGAGGGCGTACAGCTGGGGGTGCGGGGGGTGCCCTTCTTCGTGTTCGGCAACAAGTACGGGGTCTCCGGCGCGCAGCCACCCGAGGTCTTCACCCAGGCGCTGGAAACCCTCTGGGAGGAGTCCAGCCCGCTGATCAGCCTCGACGGCAAGGCCGGCGATGCCTGCGGGCCCGAAGGCTGTTGAGCTAGCGACCCAAGGATCGCTAGGCCTTCTTGCGTGCCTTCGCCCGTAGCGCCTCGATGTCGAAGGTTGCGGCCAGCTCCAGCTCGGGGTCGTTGGCCCCGTCCTCCCACGGATCGTAGGGGGCGTCCTCGTAGCCCTCCTCCACGAACCCCTGCGACGGGTCGAACTTGTTGACCAGCTCCCCGCTGCCCACGGGCACCACGTTGCTGAGCTGTTCGTCGGGCAGGGTGGCCAGCACGTCGGCGATGTAGCCGTCGGCCGCCTCGGTGATGGAGACCTCCCGGTCCTCCCGCTGCGACTGGTACCAGCGGTAGTCCAGCAGCTCGTGGAAGAACTGGGCGGGGTCGCGCTTGTTGAGCATGTGCTCGGGGATCCGGGAGACCGCGGGTTCGAAGACCTCCATCAGCCAGCGATGGGCGGCCACCGACTCGGTCTTGCCGTGGCCCTGCTGGGCGCGGTGGGTGTCCATGTCGTTGAGGAGGCGCCGGGCCTGGTGCTCCTCGGCGTCCAGACCGGTCAGCCGCATCAGGCGACGGGCGTGGTGGCCGGACTCCACCACCTTGGGCTGGACCCGGATGTTCTTGCCGTCGGGTGAGGTGCGCACGTCCAGCTCGGCCACGTCGAAGCCCAGGGCGTTCAATCGGCGCACCCGCCCCTCCAGCCGGTAGAGCTCCGCGTCGGAGAACTCCTCGATGCCGGTCAGCTCCGTCCACAGCTTCTCGTAGCGCTCCTCGATGGTGTCCACCAGCCACTGCGGATCCAGCGACGGGTCCAGCATCCCGCCCGCCTCGAGATCGAGGAACTCGCCGAACAGGTTGGTGCGGGCGATCTCCAGGTCGTGGGCGCGTTGGCCGTCGGTGAGCATGCCGTGGAGCTCACCCGTCTCGGCATCCACCAGGTAGGCCGCGAACTCGCCGGCGTCGCGGCGGAAGAGGATGTTCGACAGGGACACGTCGCCCCAGTAGAAGCCGGTCAGGTGCAGGCGCGCGAACAGCGCCACCATGGCATCCAGCAACCGGTTGACGGTGTCGAGCTTCACACCGGCGTAGAACAGGGCACGGTACGGCAGCGAGAAGGACAGGTGGCGGGTGAGGAGGATGGTGTCCAACGGATTGCCCTCCACGTCGCTACGGGCCAGGACCACCCCGATGGGTTCCACGGAGGGAACCCCCAGCCGGCGCAACTCGGTGAGCTGGCGGTACTCGTGGACCGCCACCTCCTCCAGGATCTCCTTGGCGGCCAGGATCTCGTCGCCCACCTCGATGAACCGCACGACGTGCCGCGAGATGCCGCGGGGCAGGGCCACCAGCTGGTCGGCGGGCCACTGCGCCAGCGGCACGTTCCAGGGCAACCGGATCAGATCCGTACTCGGGCGCGCGGCAAGGAATCTGGGCATGGGGCAGAGTCTACTGATGCGTCGTCTACTGATGCGTCAGGAGGCGGCGCGGTCCAGTGCCTCCACCACGACGGCGCTGATGTCGGCGGCACCCTCGACACCCACGCTGAGCCTGAGCATGCCCGAGGTGATACCAGCCAGCTCCCGGGCCTGGGGGGACATGCCCGCGTGGGTCATGGTCTCCGGGTGGCAGATCAGCGACTCCACCCCACCCAGCGACTCGGCCAGGTGGAACACCTGCAGGCCGTCGAGGAACCGGTCCACCGCCGGGCGGCCCCGGGCCAGGTCGATGCTCACGATCGAGCCGAAACCGCGCTGCTGCCGGGCGGCCAGCTCGTGGCCGGGATGATCCGGCAGGGCGGGATGGTGCACCGCGGCCAGGGCAGGGTGCCCGTCGATGGCCTCCAGCAGGCGGGTGGTGTTCTCGTCGTGGACCCGCAGGCGGGCGTCGAGCGTGCGCAGGCCGCGGAGGGCGAGGTAGGCGTCGAAGGGGCTGGAGGTCAGCCCCAGCACGTTCGCCCAGTGGGTGAGCGTCTCGTGGAGCTCGACGGTGGCCGCGACCACGGCGCCGCCCACCACGTCGGAGTGCCCGTTGATGAACTTGGTGGTGGAGTGCA
>CAZPSO010000272.1:0-3287 GCA_964588895.1 uncultured Tessaracoccus sp. | reverse complement strand
CGACCCCCCGATCTCTCCATAGGTCGCCATCCCCAACCGGTGTGGCGACCCATGCGGAGAACAAGGGCCTTGACCGGCCCCCGGAGCGAGCAGCCCGGGAAAACTCAGGCGTCCGGAAGCCGTGCAGGGACGCCTGGCCAGCCGTATCCTTGGCTGGTGAAAATGGAGATCAGCCGTCATCCACACCCGGTCAGCCTTCAGGACCCGGGCATCTGGGTGGTGGAGGCCGAACGGGTCATCTGGAACGCGGAACTGGTGCGCATCGTCGGGGACGACGACATGGCCGAGACTCTCCCGGACCGGTTCGCGGGAGGCGCACGACAGAAGGACTTCGTCACTTGGACGTGGTTCGTGGCGCGAGCCCCGAACGACGACGTGCTCGGGGTGGGTCTGGTGGAGTTGCCGGAGCGAGACAACCGTCACGTGGCGTTCCTCTCGGTGGCCGCGGTGGAGGAGCACCGGCGCCGGGGCGTGGGTACCCGGTTGCTGGAAGCCGTCGAGGCATATGCCCGCGAGCACGGACGCACCGAGCTCAACACCTGGACGTGGACGCCCATCAACCCCGACCCTCCGGTGATCACCGCGAAGACTGGAGGCGTGGTTCCGGCCGGACTGCCCGGTGCCGCCCTGCTGCTGCCGCGCGGCTACGCGCTCAACCAGGTGGAACGGATCTCCAGGATGGAGCTGCCGACGCAGGACGTCGCGGAGTCGGCGGTGAGTTCCGTGGCGCCCGGCTACGAGCTCCTGTCGTGGAGCGGGGCCACCCAGGAAGGGCTCCTGGACCCCCTGGCCGAGCTCCACGTCCACATGAGTACCGACGTGCCGCACGGTGACGCCGAGTGGGAGCCTGAAAACTACGACCGTGCCCGCGTCCTGGACGACGAACGGATGCTGGAAGTGGCGGACCGGGAGCAACTCATCACGGTAGCCAGAGAGCTCGACAGCGGGGTGCTGGTGGGTTTCACGCGCTTCCTGATGGACCGCAGCAAGCCCGCCGTGGCACACCAGTGGGAGACGCTCGTGGTCTCGGCCCATCGAGGCCATGGCCTGGGCATGGCCATGAAGAGTCACAACCACGCCCGGATCCGCCTCCACTGGCCCCACGTCGAACGCCTGGTCACCGGGAACGCCGAGGAGAACCAGTGGATGCTGGCGATCAACCGCCAGCTCGGCTACCGGGCCTACGCGGCCTCCGCCTGGTGGCTGCGGAACCTGGCCTGACACATACCGCCAACCACGACCTGATGCTGCCCGTCCCAGCTTGGCGATATATGGTCGGACCAAAAGTGACCGTCGATGAGACAGCGGGGTAGCATGCTCCTGGAAGCCTTCGTTCCCCCCACCAATCCGCTCGGACCGCAGTGGTCCTCGGCGCTGGTGGCGGCGCTCCCGATCGTGGCGATGCTCGTGACGCTCGGCGTCCTGCGCTGGAAGGCGCACCGTGCCGGCGCCTTCTCGTGGGCGGTGGCCGCCACGATCGCCGTGACGGTCTTCCAGATGCCAGCGGGAATGGTGCTGTCCACCAGCTTGCACGGGTTCGTCTATGGCCTGTTCCCCATTGTCTGGATCCTGCTCACCGCGATCTGGATGTACGAGGTGACGGTGGCCTCCGGTCGTTTCGCCGACCTGCGGCGCACGTTCTTCCTGATCTCCGACGACCCGCGCGTGGTCGGACTGATCGTTGCGTTCTGCTTTGGAGGACTTCTGGAGGCGCTGGCCGGCTACGGCGCTCCCGTGGCCATCACCGCCGCCATGCTGATTGCCGTCGGGTTCGCACCGCTGCGGGCAGCGTTGGTGGCGCTGGTGGCCAACACGGTTCCCGTGGCGTTTGGGGCGGTAGGTCTCCCCGTGGACGTCGCGGCCCAGGTGGGCGGCTTCGAAAGCACGGTGGAGATCGCTCCGATCACCGGCAGGATCACCGCACTGTTGTGCCTGGTGGTCCCCTTCATCATTCTGTTCGTCATGGACGGGCGAAAGGGGCTGAGGGAGTGCTGGCCCATCGGGGTGGCCATCGGAGTGTCCTTCGGCGTCACCAAATGGATCGTCTCGGGCTCTGTGCTGTACAACCTGACGGAGATGTTCGCGGCCGTGGTTTCCGTCGCCGTGGCCCTGGCGTTCCTGCGGGTCTGGAAGCCCTCGGGGGGAGAGGCATCCAGGCCACGCATCGCCGAGCTGATCGACGAGAAGATCGAGAGCGGCCTCATGCCCCCCACCCACGAGGACACCGGAACCTTGACCCCGGTCCGGATCTTCATGGCGCTCGTGCCCTACATCATGGTCATCGCCGTGTTCTCCGTCGCAGCCATCCCGGCCATCCGCCGCTTCCTGGTCTCGCTGAACGTCACCTTCCACTGGCCCCTCCTCGAGGACCTGATGGACATCGACGGCGCCCCGGCAGCGCATCAGCAGTTCACGCTCGGCTGGGCCTCAAGCCCGGGCATCCTGCTGGCGCTCGTGGCCATCGTCAGCGGGTTGGTCTACGGGATGTCGCTGGCCCGGATCCTCGGGGTCTTGTGGAGCAACGTGAAGCGGATGCGCTTCTCGGCGCTGACCATCGGCTGCGTCGTGGCCCTCGCCTATGTGATGGGCGACTCCGGCCAGACGATGGCGCTTGGCCTGTTCGTGGCTGGCGCCGGAGCCATCTTCGCCGCCCTGGCGCCCGTCCTCGGCTGGCTCGGCACCTACGTCACCGGTTCCGACACCTCCGCCAACATCCTGTTCTCCTCACTCCAGTCCGGCGTGGGCTACCAGATTGGCGAAGGTAGCCACCTCGGCGTCGAAGGCATGCGCAGGCTGTTGGTGGGGGCCAACGCATCGGGCGGGGTGGTGGGCAAAATGATCTCACCCCAGTCGCTGACCGTGGCCGCCACCGCCATCGGGCTGGCGGGGGCGGAGTCCGCCATCTTGCGCAAGGTGTTCAAGTGGAGCCTGCTCCTGCTGGCCCTGATGTGCGTCATCACAGGCCTGATGTCCACCCCCGTTCTCAGCTGGCTCCTGCCCTGAAGGAAAGAGGGCGCAGACACCCCATCTTCCCGCAGCCTGCCTCTGCGGAATCCGGTAGGGGATCCGGTTCAGACCTGGGGGGCCGTATCGGCGAGCTTGCCCCGCTCGAACTCCGTCAACAGGCGCACGTGCTCGCCAAACTCCTCCTCGATCACTGCGTCCTTCTTGTAAGTGGCCAGCGAGACCACGACGGCCACGATCAGGTTGAACAGGAAGCCGGGCAGGATCTCGTAGAGGTCCAGGATGCCACCGGAGACGTTGCCCCAGATGCCGACGGTGATCGC
>CAZPSO010000271.1:0-3298 GCA_964588895.1 uncultured Tessaracoccus sp. | reverse complement strand
CCGCGCTTCGTCACGGTCGAACGGCTCCTGGGCGACGGCGCGATCGGCACCGTCCACGCCGTGGCGGTGCACGCGTCCGCACCCGCCGCCATCGACGACGGCGCGGACCTGCCCTGGCGGGTCCGGCCCGAGATCAGCGGGGGCGGCCACTTCGTCGACCTTGCCAGCCACACCCTGGACCTTCTCGACCACCTCCTCGGCCCAGTGGTCCGGGTGAGCGGGTACGCCACCCGCTTCGAGGGCGCGACGACGGCGGAGGACACCGTCAGCGCCACCTTCGAACTCGAGTCCGGCGCACTCGGGACGGGGCTGTGGAGCTACGCCACCGAACAACGGCGTGACGAGATCCGGATCCTCGGCACCGCCGGCTCGTTGCAGTTCTCCACCTTCGGCGAGGAACCAATCCTCCTGACGACGGCGGACGGAACGCGCCCCGTCGACACTCCCCCGAACCCGCCGACCGTGCAGCAGCCGCTCATCCAGAGCGTGGTGGACGAGCTCACCGGTCGCGGCACATGCCCCAGCACCGGACGCTCAGCCCTGCGCACCGCACGGGTGATCGACACGCTGCTGGAGGAGTACCGCGCGGCGCACAACTTGACGTTTAACTGACCACGGAGCAGGCGGTGCCCCCCAGCGCTGACCCACCCGACGCGCTGGGCACCGCCCCCAACTGGACGGGGCGGATGAATCGTGGGGTCCAATTCAGGCGCGCGGACGCTGCGCCAGTCGTGAGACCCTCTCGATCAGGTCGGAGACGTCCGCCCCGTCGGCCACGGCCAGGCCCATCAGGTACATCGTCAACGGTCCCCCGGGGCGCGAAGGTCCGTGCGCGATCCGGGCCACCAGGCCCAGCAACTGGATGTCCACGTCGTCCAGCACCGCGGGGTCGACGTCGATCTCCGCGCCCACCTCCGCGAGCCACTCGCGCATCTTGGCCATCTTCTCCGGATCATCGCGCCGCGTCATATCTGCCAGAGGCTCCCTTCCTTCGCCCATGGGCTGCCACGGGCTGAAGGCTACACTTTCGTCAGCGTAACCGGCCCCGCCCCCTGCCCCCCAGGAGTCCCCGTGCTGGACATCGAGCACCTCGACCACCTCGCCGCCGCCTTCTCGGTGCTCGGCCGGTTCCACCGCAGCGCACCCGACGAGCAGACCCTGTCCGCTTTCTGGGGACTGCTCGACGAATGGCCGCTGCCAATCACCGACGCCACCGCCGACGGGTTGGCGCGGCTGAGGCAGTCCCGGGCCGACGGCGAGCCCGCCACTGTCATTGGGCGCGACCTGGCCGGGCTCTACGGCCACATGGCGGTGGCCCGGGTGGCGCCCTTCGAGTCGGTGCACCGTGGGATCGAGCGCCTGGTCTTCGACGAGCAAACCCTGGAGGTGCGCACCGCCTACCGGGCTCTTTCGCTGCAGGCGCCGCGGCTCAACAAGGAACCCGACGACCACATCGGGCTGGAGTTCGACTTCATCGCCCAGGCCAGCCTCCGGGCCCTCGACGCGCTGGACGCCGGCGACCGTGAGCGGGCCCGCCACTACACGCGGATCGGGGCGGACTTCCTGAATGAGCACCTCCAGCAGTGGGCGCCCGACATGCTCGCCCAGGTGGTCGAGAAGGCGGACACGAAGTTCATGCAGGGCATCGCACTGCTCTCACTCGGGGCGCTCGAAAGCTATGCCGCCCTGCTCGCCGAGATCCCGGACTGACCCCTGCGACCGGGGTTGGCTGACCCTTCCGCCACAAGGTCACCCGCATTTGGGTATTGTTCCCATGGAGTTGATCCCGAGCCCGACGGAGTTACATCATGCCTACTCAGCAGACAGTTGCCGCTCCACCAGAGCCCGGTTTCGGCAGCAGTTCCCGGCGCACGTTCCTCAAGTTCTCCGGCGTGGCGGCAGGGTCGGCGGCGCTGGTCTCCACCACCACCGACCTGGGAATGCCCACCCCGCTCGCGCAGGCCGGTGAGACGCTCGGCGCCGCGGATGCCGACCGCACCGTGTGGAACGCGTGCCTGGTCAACTGCGGTTCCCGCTGCCCGATGCAGATGCAGGTGCGTGACGGGCAGATCGTCCGCATCCTGCCCGACAACACCGGCGACAACGAGATCGGCACGCAGCAGATCCGGGCCTGCGTGCGGGGCCGCTCCATCCGGCAGCGGATCTACAACCCCGACCGGCTCAAGGTGCCGATGAAGCGCGTCGGACAGCGCGGCGAGAACCAGTGGGAGGAGATCTCCTGGACCGAGGCGTTCGACATGATCGCCGAGAACTTGCGCCGGGTGCTGGACGAGTACGGCAACGAGGCCGTGTTCCAGGCCTACGGCACCGGCGTCATCGGCGGCACCATCATCAACTCCTACGGGCCCTACGGCGGCCCCATCCAGCGGCTGATGAACACCCTGGGCGGGTCCCTGACTTACTACGGCGACTACTCCACCGGCTGCATCACCGAGGCCATGCGCGTGCAGTACGGCGGCTGGACCGACACCAACAGCCACGACGACTGGGTCAACAGCGATCTCGTGGTCATCTTCGGCAACGACCCCATCGAGACCCGCATGAGCGGCGGTGGCGAGGTCTTCATCACCCAGCAGATGAAGCGCAAGCACAACACCCGCATCATCGTGGTGGACCCCCGCCAGTCGGACACCGTCCAGCAGCTGGCCGACCAGTGGGTGGCCATCCGCCCCGGCACCGACGTGGCCCTGATCGCCGCGATCGCCCACGTGATGATCTCCGAGGACCTCCACGACCAGGAGTTCCTGGACCGTTACTGCGTCGGCTTCGACGACGCCACCCTGCCCGACGGCATCCCCGCAGGATCGTCGTACCGCGCCTACGTCATGGGCGAGGGACCCGACGCCACCCCCAAGACCCCCGAGTGGGCCTCCCGCATCACCGGCGTCCCGGCCGCCACCATCGTGGCCCTGGCCCGCCAGATCGGCCAGGCCGGCACCGTGGCGGTGATGCAGGGCTGGTCGGCGCAGCGGCAGCAGAACGGCGAGAACCAGTCGCGTTCCATGTTCACGCTGGCCGCGATGACCGGCAGCATCGGCGTCGCCGGTGGCGGTACCGGCTCGCGGGAGGGCGCCTACATGGTGAGCCTGACCAAGCCGTTCGACGCGCTCGAGAACCCCGTGACCACCCAGATCTCCCACTTCACGTGGACCGACGCCATCGAACGGGGCCCGGAGATGACCGCCCTCAACGCCGGTGTGCGGGGCGCGGAGCGGCTCACGGTGCCCATCAAGTTCATCTGGAACTACGGCGGCAACACCCTGGTCAACCAGCACTC
>CAZPSO010000270.1:0-3316 GCA_964588895.1 uncultured Tessaracoccus sp. | reverse complement strand
GAAATCACCCAGAGCCGGGCGCCGTCACTGACCATGCGCCCAGCCTAGTGGGCCATGGTCACGATTCGCGTCTGGAGGGGAACTGGTCCTTCAGCCGCTGGATCTGGTGCCGGCCGAGGCCGCGGATTCTCCGGTTGGGCGCGATGCCGAGATTTTCCATGAGCTCCCGCGAGCGCGTGACCCCCACCCGTGGAATGGCGCGCAGCAGGTCCACCACCTTGATGCGTGAGAGACTCTCGTCCTGAGCGGCGGCATCGAGGGCCTCGCCCAAAGACATGGCGCCGGTCTTCACCTGTTCCTTGAGTGCCGCACGAGCCCGGCGAGCGTCGGTGGCCGCCGCTCGTGCTGCTTCGAGTTCTGCACCTGTCAATTCTGGAATAGCCATAATTGCCTTCCTTCTTCCCCCCTCCGCGCAATGCGGATCGACAATGGAGTCAATATAGCGAACGTCCTATTGGCAGTGTCCGATAGGGGCGGTTGATCCACTGATTGGATGGTCAACTCCAAGCTCAGGACTTCAGGGTGGCGACCTCGGCCAGGAATGATGCCGCGAGCGGGCCCACCTCGGCCGGACCAGCTCCGATGACGCTGCGGGAGACCGTGGGCAGGACCTGGTCCAGTGCACCGGCGAAACGGGTCCGCAACTGCTCGATGGAACCGCCCTGCGCCCCGATACCCGGCACCAGGATGGATCCCGAGAAGCCGGAGACGTCACATCCCAGGTCCTCGTGGGTGCCCCCAATGACCAGACCGACGCAATTGCCCTGCACCCGGTTTGCGGCGCTGGCCTCGTCCACGACCAACTGCGAAACGGTGCGATCGTGGTACACCGCCTGCTGCGTGACGTTGCTTTCGGGGTTGGAAGTCCTGGCCAGTGCGTAGACGCCCCGCCCGTTGCGCGCCGCGGTCGCGATCGTTTCCGCGAACGTGCCGACGCCGAGAAAGGGGCTGAGGGTGACGGCGTCGGCCCGCAGCGGAGCATCGTCGCCGAGGTAGGCGGCTGCGTACCCCGTCATCGATGAGCCGATGTCTCCCCGCTTGGCGTCCAGGATGGAGATGGCACCGGCGGCACGGATGTCGGCGAGGACCCGTTCGAGTACGGCAATCCCCCGCGAGCCGAAGGCCTCGAAGAACGCTGACTGTGGTTTGAACACGGCCACGACGTCCGCCAGCTCCGCGACGATGCCGCGAGAGCATGCCTCCAACCCCTGGACGGTGTTCTCGAGATCCCATGCCGACAGCACGGCGGGCATGGGGTCGATGCCCACGCACAAACGCCCACGGTCCCGCAGCAATCGGTCCAGACGCTCCTTGTAGTTCACTGTGGTCCCATTTCGTTGATGCCGCGCACCAGTGCCGGCCCCTCGTAGATGAAGCCCGTGTACAGCTGGACGAGTCGGGCTCCGGCGTCGAACATGCGTCGCGCGTCAGCGGGGGCCATGATGCCGCCCACCCCGATGACGGGCAGTGGGGTCAAGCCGCACACCTCCTCGACGAAGCGCAGGGCGCGGGTGCTCAGCGGCGCGCCGCTGAGACCGCCCGCCTGCTCACCGACGGCACGCTCCTGGGCGTGGATCCCGTCGCGGCGCAGGGTGGTGTTGGTGGCGATGATGCCGGCCGCTCCACTGTCCTCGATCACCGCCACGGATTCCGCCACTGCGCGCGGGTCAAGATCCGGGGCCAGCTTGACGAAGATGGGAACGGGTGACTTGTCGATCTCTCGCGCCTGGCGCACCAGGGCCCCCACCAGCGTTGCGATCTCCTCTGCGGCCTGGAGACGACGAAGGCCGGGCGTGTTCGGGCTGGAGACATTGACGGCCACGTAATCCGCGTGACGCGCGATGTGGCGCAGGCTGAGCAGGTAGTCGTCCAGCGCGTGCTCCAGCGGCACCGCCTTCGTCTTGCCGATGGAGACGCCCAGGGGGATGCCGAGGGCGTTGTTTCCCCGGCGCACACCGGCAGCGTTCAGCGTCTGAGCCAGTGCCTCCGCTCCCCGATTGTTGAAACCCATCCGGTTGATCAGGCCCCGGGAGGCGGGCAGCCGGAAGACGCGGGGCCTGGGGTTGCCGGGCTGGGCCTGGGCGGTCACGGTGCCGAGTTCGGCGAACCCGAAGCCGACCCTGGCCCACGCTGCTGCGGCGGTGCCATCCTTGTCCATGCCGGCGGCCAGTCCCACCCGGTTGGGGAACCTGACACCGGCAACCTCCACCGGCGTGCTGCTGACCGGTGTTCGCGTGACGGGCAGTCGGCCCAGCAACGAAATCACGGTCTCATGCACCTTCTCGGGGTCGCCCCCACGCAACCGGAACATCACCGGCCTGACCAGGCGGTGGTATCCCGCCCGCTCCAGTTGCGTGAGCCGCCCCGGGTTCATGTCGTGGCTGCCCATTCCTGCAGCGAGGACACGCCCAGCTGCTCCTTGCGCTGGGCTTCGATGCCTTGGACGGCGGCAGCCAGCCCCGGCAGGGTCGTCACCAGCGGGATGTCGGCCAGGACGGCAGCGGTACGGATCTGGTAGCCGTCCTGACGTGGCGAGCCGCCCGTGGCCGATCCCTGCGGAGTGTTGAACACCAGGTCGACATGGCCCTGCGTGATCATCTCCACGATCGAGAGCTCGCCCTCGTGCTCGTCTGCCTCGGAGAGCTTGTGGACCTCGGTGGCCTGCACCCCGTTGCGCCGCAGGACGGAGGCCGTCCCGGAGGTGGCGACGAGCTGGAACCCCAGGTCGGCGAGTCGCTTGATGGGCCAGATGGCGTGACGCTTGTCCCGGTCGGCGATCGAGACGAAGACGGTGCCCTCGTTGGGCAGCGGTCCCCCGCTGGCCGCCTGGGCCTTGGCGTAGGCGGTGCCGAAGCCCTCCGAGAGGCCCATGACCTCACCGGTGGAGCGCATCTCGGGGCCCAGCACGGTGTCCACGAAGGCTCCGGTGGAGGTCCGAAACCGGTTGAACGGCAGCACGGCCTCCTTGACCGCCACGGGGGCACCCGGGCGGGTGACGGAGCCGTCACCGACGCCGGGCAGGACGCCTTCCGCGCGCAGGTCGGCGATGCTGGCTCCCACCATGATCCGAGCTGCTGCCTTCGCGAGGGAGACGTTGGTGGCCTTGCTCACGAACGGGACGGTGCGCGAGGCGCGGGGATTGGCCTCGAGGACGTAGACCACGTCCGCGTTGATGGCGAACTGGATGTTCAGCAGGCCGCGGACCCCCACCCCTTCAGCGATCAGCCTGGTGCTGGTGCGGATCTTCTCGACCGCGCTGTCCCCCAGCGTGATCGGCGGCAGTGCGCAGGCGGAGTCCCCCGAATGGATGCCGGCC
>CAZPSO010000269.1:0-3317 GCA_964588895.1 uncultured Tessaracoccus sp. | reverse complement strand
CGTGGAGCCCGTGTTGTCGCGCGTGTTCGAGTACTGGAAGAACATCGACCAGCAGATCGGCGAGCGAATCGAGCGAGCCCACGGCAAGGACAACGCCTATCCCGGCGTCGGCGCTGAAGAAGCCGAACTGGCCGGCATCAACTGACCCGACTCACCACACCGAAATCCCGGATGCCCGGTCGCACTGCGCGGCCGGGCATCCGGCGTCTTACGGGCGGGATCCGGGTCGGGCTTTCTGCGCGCCCATGCTTTGTTAGCGTGATGTGATGTCGCGCGTGAACTACCAGCAGACCCGAGTGCTACCCACGCGGAGCACATGGGTGGGCGTCCTGGTCGGCGTGGCAGTGATGGCCGCCGTCGACGAGATCATCTTCCATCAAATTCTGGCGTGGCACAGCTTCTACGACCGCTCCACCCCCGATATCGCGCTGCTCTCCGACGGGCTCCTCCACGCCGCCGAACTGGTCATGATGGTGGCCGGCGTCTTCCTGCTGGTGGACCTGGCACAACGCCGGGCCCTCCACGTCCCGTCGGCGTGGGCGGGTGTCTTCTTGGGTGCCGGCGGCTTCCAGTTGTTCGACGGGTTGGTCAACCACAAGCTCCTGCGCCTGCACCAGGTGCGTTACGACGTGGACCTGCTGCCCTACGACCTGGCCTGGAACGTGGCCGCGCTGATCCTGTTGGCCGTCGGCGCCATCCTGTTGCTCCGTGCCCGCAGAAATCGCCCATGAACGCCGTCCTGAACTGGTCGATCGCCGGGCTGGTGCCTCTGGTGTTCCTAACGGGTTACCTCCTGGCGATGCGGTTCCGCCGTCGGAATCTGCCCGCTTGGTCCTGGTCCCGGACCCTGTCGTGGCTGGGGGGCGTCGCGCTGGTGGCGCTCGCGTTGAGCCCGCCGATGATGGCCGCCGCCCACCACGACCACCGCATCCACATGGTCCAGCACCTGCTGCTCGGCATGTATGCGCCACTCGCCTTGGTGCTGGGCGCGCCAATGACGCTGGCCCTCGGGGCCTTGACACGCGATGCCCAGCGCACCCTGACCCGCATCCTGCGGACTCCTTTCGTGCGCGTGGTGAGCCATCCTGCCAGTGCGGCGCTGCTCAACGTGGGGGGCATGATTCTGCTGTACCTCACACCGCTCTACGAGTTCAGCATGATGCATCCCTTCGTCAACGCCCTGGTTCTGACCCACTTCCTGCTGGCCGGATATCTCTACACATGGTCGATCGCCGGACCTGATCCGGGGCCGCACCGTCCCGGCATGACCACCCGTATGGTGGTCCTCATCGTTGCGGCCGGGGTTCATGCGTGGCTGGCCAAGTTCCTGTTCTCGCGTGCCCACCTCTTCGGTGGCCATCATGGCGAAGCCACCAGTATGGAACAGGCTGCCCAGGTGATGTACTACGGCGGCGACGGGTCCGAGGTCCTCCTGGCCATCATGCTGTTCGCGTGGTGGTACCGCCGCCGCGCCCCGTTGCGCCGCGCCGCCGTGGCCCCGGCGTGAGCCCAGCACGTCGGCCCCTGATTCCTTCCATGGGTTGCCCCCAGCACGTCGGTCCCTTGTTCTTTCCATGCGTCGCCATCCCCAACCGGTGTGGCGACGCATGGAGAGAACAAGGGCACGGGGCTCGTGATGTGGGCAAACCCTTCCCCTCGGGGCCTTCGGCGTCGGATACTGGAGTATGGGAGACAGGGGGCGCAGGAAAGCCTTCGAGCAACTGTTCGACGACGAACTCGCCGCCGCGCTCGATGCGACGGCGGCTGAACACAGTGCGGCCTTCTCCCGCCGCATGATCTACACGCTGGACCGGCTCTGCAAACGGGGCACGCCGTTGCGGGGTGTCGAGGCGTTCAACGACGACGGGGTGGTCCGGATCCGGTTCGCCGACGGCACCACCTTGTTGGTGCGCGGAGACGGCGCCGGTGCCCTGTCGGCCGTCGCCGTGGCCGTGATGCGCTCCCAACCGGTGTTGCTCACCAGTGCGCAGGAGAAGGAGTCGGGCGTCTTCGCCGCCCTCCGCTGGCCCGGAGCAGCTCACCCGGCGACCATTCGCATCATCGGTCGCGACCAGCCCGAGTAACCGCCAAGCACCTCCCCCGACGACGACTGGCCCGACGGGGTGTGCGCACTCCGAACCACCCCGGGCCGAAACCGTCACCTGCGGCTGGAGCGATAGGTTGGACAACGTGAGCCACGCAGAACAAAACTTCACCGTTCCTGACTGGACCCGGCACTACCAGCCCGGGGTCCGCCCCCACATCGACCTGCCCACCACATCACTGGTGGAGATGTGCGAGCGGGCCACCGCCGAGGCCGGAGAAGCCGTCGCGCTCCAGTTCTTCGGGCGCACCACCACCTACTCCGAACTGGGTGAACAAATCAACCGCGCCGCCGAAGGTCTGCGCCGCTTGGGCGTACGGGCCGGGGATCGCGTGGCGCTGATCCTGCCCAACTGTCCCCAGCACGTCGTGGCCTTCTACGCGGTGCTGCGCCTGGGGGCCACCGTCGTGGAGCACAACCCCCTCTACACCGCCCGCGAACTGCGGCACATGTTCGAGGACCACGGCGCACGAGTGGTGATCGCCTGGGACGCTTCCGTCGCCAAGCTCCGGGAACTGCCCACCGACATCGAGTTCGACCGCATCATCTCGGTCAACCTGCTGGGGGCCTTCCCCACCATCAAGAGACTCGCGCTGAAGCTGCCCCTCCCCAAGCTGCGCGCCACCCGCAACCGTCTCAGCCAGCCGGCCCCCGGCACCATGCCGTGGGAGGACCTGCTGGAGAGCCAGCCCCTGGAGAATTCACACCCCCGCCCGGAACTGCACGACGTGGCGGCCATCCAATACACCAGCGGCACCACGGGCGACGCCAAGGGCGCGGTGCTCACCCACTACAACCTGCACTCCAACGCCCTCCAGGGCGCAGAATGGATGAAGGAAGCGGTGACCGGCAAGGAAACCATCTACGCCGTGCTGCCGATGTTCCACGTCTTCGGCCTGACGCTGTACCTCACCTTCGGCGTCTACAAGCAGGCCCGCATCGTGCTCTTCCCCACCTTCGACCCGGACATGGTGCTGGATGCGGCCAAGAAGAACCCGCCGACGGTGTACTGCGCAGTCCCGCCCATCTACAACCGGACCGCCTTGCTGGCCAAGGAGCGAAGCGTCGATCTCAGCAGCGCGAAGTTCTGCATCTCCGGCGCCATGAACCTCACCGACGACATCGTCGAACTCTGGGAGGGCGTGGCCGGGGGGCTCCTGGTGGAGGGATACGGCCTGACCGAGTCCTCCCCTGTGGCGCTCGGCAACCCGTT
>CAZPSO010000268.1:0-3338 GCA_964588895.1 uncultured Tessaracoccus sp. | reverse complement strand
ACCATCTGGTCACCGTCGACGACCGCGGCCGGATCCAGGTCCTGGCCTGGCAGCCGGTCGGGGGAACCGGGCACGTCGCCCCGGACAAGCACCGGCTGCGGCTGGAGCTCGAGGCGGCGCCGGGCGAGTACTACGTGCAGCGCTCCCGGACCAGCGAGACCGAGGGCAACGGGCGCGCCGCATGGTTGGCCATGGGCAGTCCCGCCGCGCCGGATCACCGCCAGCTGCAGTTCATCCGGGAATGCGCGGAGGCGCGCCGGGAGTTCGGACGCGTCACCGCCTCCGAGGGCAGGCTCGAACTCGACCTCGTGCTCGACCAGCACGAGGTCACCCTGCTGGAGCTGGATCCCGTCCGGCACAGCCCCTACCCGTGGAGCGACGACGCACGCCTGCTGGGGGAGCAGGAGTGAACCGTCGCCCGGAGCTGGGGTCAGGGCCGCTGGGGCGCGGCACGTCGGTCATCTACTGGTGGCTGGTTGCGGGACTCCTGTTCATCCTGGTCACCGCCCCGGGCACCATTCCCATGCTGTTCCTGGAGCAGCACATCTCCAACGCCCCCCTGTATGCGCTGTTCCTGCTGCCGGTGGGTCCGGCGCTGGCGGCGCTGCTGTTCGCCATGGCCCGCCGCGAGGACGCGGAGGAGGTCACGCCTGCGGCCCACTTCTTCCGGGGCTACCGGATGAACGCCGTCGATGTGCTCAAGCTGTGGGTACCAGCCTCGGTGGTGCTGACCATCCTGGCCATCAACCTCGGCTACTGGGAGGCCACCGGCATGGGGCCGTGGTACCCGACGGTGGTGGTGGTGCTCATGGTGGCCGTGGTCACGTGGCTGCTCACCGCCGTCGTGATCGCGTCGCTGTTCACCTTCCGGACGTGGGACACCGCCCGCCTGGCCGTGGGGCTGCTGGCCAAGCGCCCGCTGGTGATCCTGGGCGTGGTCGGCGTGATCGTCATCGCCGCGATCGTGGTGCTCCTGACGTTCGACGCCGTCCTGCTGCTGGTGGCCCCGCTGATTGCGGTCCTTCTGCTCAGCGTCACCGGTCCCCTCCGCAGCGACGTCCAGCACCAGTACATCTCCACCCAGGACGACGAAGGCTGATCCGTTCCGCCATCACCCTCCGGCCATCTGGTCCCCGCGTAAGAAGTGGCGAGTGGACCGCATCATGGAAGTGGTGATGTGTTCGACTTCGACCCCAAAACCACTTTCATCCCCGCAGATGCCTCAGATGCCCCATGGGCGCCCCGTGCCGGTCTGTCTGCGGACCGACGGCAGGGGTAGGCTGGGGCCATGAGTGAACCACAGGTCAGCAAGAACGACGCCGGCTCCCGCTACGAGCTCCACCTCGACGGGGAAGAGATCGGGCACATCGAGTATGAGCGCAGCGACCGGGTGGTGGACCTCACGCACACCAAGGTGGACGAGGCGCATGGGGGCAAGGGTTACGCGGGGCAACTGGCAGCCTTCGCGCTGAACGACATCCGCGAGGCCGCCCTCGACGTGCGGCCCACATGTCCCTACATCGCCCGCTACATCGAGAAGAACCCGGAGTTCGAGTCGCTGGTCACCAAGGCCTGACGCCTTCCCCGGTGCATCGCACCCGCCCGCGGACCTCGCTCCGCCGAGCCGTGCCTCGGTATGGCACGATTCTGTTCTGCCCACCTCAACCATGAAAGGGGCGCCGAAGTGAGTGGCTTCGTCATCGTGAACCGGCCGGACGCGCAGGAGAAGGTCGAGTTGACCACCAATGCCACCACGGGCCTCGACCTGTTCGGGACCGACCGCAGTGTCGTGGCCATGCGCCGGGACGGCGAGCTGCTTGACCTTGCCCGCGAGCTCGCCGACGGTGACGTCGTGGAGCCGGTGCTGGTCACGGAACCGGACGGCCTGTCAATCCTGCGGCACTCGGCTGGGCACGTCACCGCCCAGGCGCTGCAGGACCTGTTCGCCGACGCCAAGCTCGGGATCGGCCCGCCGATCACCGACGGGTTCTACTACGACTTCGAGACCGAGCCCCTGACCCCGGAGGACCTGAAGTCCATCGAGAGGAAGATGACCCAGATCATCAAGGCGCGGCAGAAGTTCGTCCGCCGCGAGGTCTCCGATGACGAGGCGCGCGCGGAGCTGGCCGACGAACCGTTCAAGCTGGAACTGATCGACGACAAGGGCAGCGCCTCCGACGCCGACGGCGCATCCGTCGAGGTGGGCGCCGGGCAGCTCACCATGTATGACAACGTCGCCCGTGACGGCTCCGTGGCATGGACCGACCTGTGCCGCGGACCCCACGTGCCGCACACGGGCTACATCCAGGCGGTGGCCCTGATGCGATCCTCTGCGGCCTACTGGCGCGGCGACCAGCGCAACGCCAGCCTCCAACGCGTGTACGGCACCGCCTGGCCAACCAAGGAAGACTTGCGCGCCCACCTCACCCGGCTGGAGGAGGCCGCCAAGCGTGACCACCGCAAGCTGGGCACAGAGCTGGACCTGTTCAGCTTCCCCGACGAGATCGGCTCCGGCTTGCCCGTGTTCCACCCCAAGGGCGCCATGATCCGCATGGAGATGGAGGAGTACAGTCGCCGCCGCCACGTGGAGGCCGGCTACTCGTTCGTCAACACCCCCCACATCACCAAGGCCAACCTGTTCGAGACCTCCAAGCACCTCGAATGGTACGCCGACGGCATGTATCCGCCCATGCACGTGGACGAGGAGCGCGACGCTGAGGGCAACATCACCCGCCAGGGCGCCGACTACTACCTCAAGCCCATGAACTGCCCGATGCACAACCTGGTCTACGCCAGCCGTGGCCGCTCCTACCGTGAGCTACCGATGCGCCTGTTCGAATTCGGTCACGTCTACCGCTACGAGAAGTCCGGTGTGGTGCACGGCCTGACCCGCGCCCGCGGCTTCACGCAGGACGACGCCCACATCTACTGCACCCGGGAACAGATGAAGGAAGAGCTCGGCTCGCTGCTGACCTTCGTTCTGGACCTGCTGGCCGACTACGGCATGGACGACTTCTACCTCGAGATCTCCACCCGTGACCCCGACAAATCGGTGGGAGACGAACAGACCTGGGACGACGCTACCCGTGTCCTCGAGGAGGTGGCGCACGCCTCCGGTCTGGACTTGGTGCCCGACCCGGGCGGTGCTGCCTTCTACGGTCCCAAGATCTCCGTGCAGGCCAAGGACGCCATCGGCCGCACCTGGCAGCTCTCCACCATCCAGCTCGACTTTTTCGAGCCCGAGCTGTTCGAGCTTGAGTACACCGCGCCCGATGGTTCCCGCCAGCGCCCGGTGATGATCCACCGCGCCCTGTTCGGCTCCATCGAGCGCTTCTTCG
>CAZPSO010000267.1:0-3360 GCA_964588895.1 uncultured Tessaracoccus sp. | reverse complement strand
GGCAGAGCTCGCGGGTGGTGCTCACCCACGACGTCGCCCAGCGCGACAACCTGCGCGTGGGTCGCCACGACGGGATCGTCGCCGTGATCGAGAAGCTCAAGGGCAACCCGCTGTTCGCCCACATCCGGCTCACCCGCTCCGAGCGCTCCCAGATCGCAGCGCTGGTCACCGAGATGCTGGAGGGTGAGGACTAGAACCGACGGGAGGCCACATCCGCCACGTAGGCGGAGTCCAGCATCATCACGGCCCGGCGCAGTCCCGCACCGTCGATGCCGTCCACCGTGTCGATCCGCGGCTTGGTGGGGGGCCCCTGCGGCCGGTGTGCCACCTTGGCGGCCACGGCGTGAAGGCGTGCGGTGATGTCGTCGCTCAGCATCCACTTCTGCTGGCCTCGCTTGGACAGTTCCACGGCGAACACCTCGTGCGCGTCGATCACCGCCGGGTCCTCGCTGAGCAGCATCAGACCGGCCGAGCGCAGCAGCTGCCTGCCTCGATCCACGTCGCCGCCGCCGAACTCCGCGACGGAGTCGCGCAGGATGGGGTTCTCGTCGAGCACCTGCTCGGCCAGCAACACCAGGTGCGCACCCAGGATGCGCTCCTTGGCGCGGGCATGGGACTCCTCGGGGGGTAGCAGTTGCCGTTCCTCGGGGGCGGACATCGCCTGGGCGTCGAGCAGTTCGCTGCCCCGGTCCTCCGGCTCGGCCAGGGTGTCCTTGAGGGGGATCGCCTTGATCAACAGCGTGAACAGCAGGGAGAGTCCCGCCACGAAGGGCAGCACCAGGAACACATCATCCATCGCGTCGGCCAACGAACTGCGCAGCAGCGCAGCCACGGCGCCATCAAGCTCATCGAGGCCCGCGGGATCGAGGACGAGGTTGGGGTCCAGTCCCCCTGGGGGCAGGAGTTGCTCGAGCTCGGGGGTCATCCGACGCCGCAGCGCGAGCGCGAACCCGGTGGTCATGATGGTGCCGGCAATGGCCGTGCCCAGGGTATTGCCGATGTTGCGGAAGAACTGCAGGGTGGAGGTGCCCACACCCAGGTCGCGCCGTTGCAGCGCGTTCTGCACGGCAAGCACGTAGATCTGGAACGCCATCCCGTAGCCGAGCCCCACCACCCCGGTGAAGACCGCCACCTCCCACCAGGCCGAGTCGGCACCGAGCCGCAACATCAGCGTCGCGCCCACCACCTGGATGAGCGCGCCCAGCGAGGCGAATTCCTTGTACCTGCCGGTGCGGGTGGTGAGGTTGCCCACCACCACACCGGTGGCGAAGAGGACGACGTTCATCGGGATCAGGATGACGCCCGACATCGTGGCCGAGTGGCCCAGCACCCCCTGCACGTAGACGGGCGTGTAGATGAGGATGATGATCAGCCCCATGTTCATGAAGAACGCGGCCGCCGTGGAGAACGTGAAGATGGAGTTGCGGAACAGGCGCATCGGGACGATCGGTTCTGCCGCCCGCAGCTCCACCAGCACGAACGCGACGCTGAACACCAGGCCCACGGTGAGCAGGATGAGCACCTGGGGATCCGCCCACCCGATGGAGCCCCCCAGCGAGATGCCCAACAGGGTGGTGGTAACCGCCACGGTCATCGTGGAGATGCCCGCATAGTCGATCTTCGGCGGCACGGACTCCTGGCTGATGTGCAGGTGACGCATGATGATCACCAGGGCTGCGAACCCCACGGGGAGCGAGATGTAGAACAGCCAGCGCCAGCTGGAGACGTCGGTGATCCATCCGCCCAGCAGCGGACCCGCCACCTGCGAGGCCCCCATCACCGCACCCATGTAGCCCTGGTACTTGCCGCGCTGGCGGGCCGGGATCAGCACGCCGAGGATGGTCTGGCTCAGCGGCATCAGGATGCCCATGCCGATGCCCTGCACTGTGCGGGCGAAGATCAGGAACCCGAAGCTCATCGCCAGGCCCGACAGCACCGAGCCCACCATGAAGATGATCAGGCCCAGGATGTAGAAGCGCCGACGGCCGAAGATGTCCGACAGCTTGCCGCTGATGGGCGTGACGACGGCGGACACCAACATGACGATCGTCGACAGCCAGGAGTACCAGGCCAGGCCCCCGAGGTCGGCGACGATGCGGGGAATGGCGGGCGAGACGATGGTCTGGCTGATCGACGCGGTGAACATGCCGATCACCAGACCGAAGTAGGCCCATCGGATGGAAGCGAACTGGAACGGGGTTGCGACTCTGTTGTTCACGAGCGGCAATCTACGCCCTCTCACCAACGGGCAGAAGATACGGCAGCCCGCGTCCCGGCGTGCTGGCCGCGACGACTACACCCTGGACCAGAGGGGCGTCCTGAGCTGTGAGTAGTGGTGCACGGGTTCGAAGCAGATGGTGCCCCTGCAGACGTAGACGGCCGATTCGTCGCGGCCCTCCAGCCACGTGCCGAAGCCGTCGGTGCCCGGCGGTGCCACCAGCACCACGGAGCCGGGGGGCGCCATCCGGAAGGTGGCACGCGCCAATTCATCAAACGGTTCGTCGGTGACCACCACCGGCACCCCCCGCTTCAACCCGCGACGCGCTTCTTCGGAGACCAGCAGGTCCGACAGCGCGGCGCCGGCGAACCGGGGCGAGGCCGCCAGCGCACCCCATGTGGTGCGGGCCGCCTGGTCCGCACGGTCCTCCAGCTCGGGACGCTCGGCGAGCAGCCCGACGGCGCGCAACGCGCCCACCAGGGCCATGGTGCCGCTGGGCGTGACGTTGTCGGTCAGGGAACGGGAGCGGTCGTACAGGCCGGTGTCGGGCACGTCGTGGAACCCGCCGTCGTCGTGGGAGAACTCGTGGACGGCGCGCTCCACCAGCCGCTCGGCCAGCCGGAGCCAGGATGCGTCGCCCGTGGCGCCCGCCAAGCGGGTGAAGGCCTCCGCGACGCTGCCGTAGTCCTCCGCCATGCCGGGCCCGTCATGCACCTGGCTCAGCATCGAGGAGCGGCGCAGTTCACCGTCGACGATGTGGACGTCACGCAGGAACCCCGCCGCCTCCACCGCCATTTCCAGCCAACCGGGTTCATCGAAGACGAAGGCGGCCTGGATCAGCGAGGAGATGGCGATGCCGTTCCATGCGGCCACCACCATCCGGTCCGTGGCCGGCCGGAACCGGTTCTCGCGCTCGGCCAGCAGTGTGTCGCACACCTCGTCCAGCAACGCGAAGTCGGGGCGGCCCCGCAGCTGCAGGGTGGACAACCCCAAGTCGAAGGTGCCGTGCCTGGTGACGTGGAACGTCTCGGCCGCCCAGGCGCCGCGCTCCTGACCGAGGGCGTCGTCCAGCAGTTCGGGGTTCCACACGTAGAAGATGCCCTCGGCCACCATGCCGCGGATGTCGGTGGAGTCGGCGTCCA
>CAZPSO010000266.1:0-3368 GCA_964588895.1 uncultured Tessaracoccus sp. | reverse complement strand
GACGAGATCAACCACATGATGGAGCACAACCACATGGCCGAGTGGATGCAGGAGGTGCGTCGGGGCAAGTCCCTGGCCGCCATCTGTGGCGCTGCCACCGTGGTGGACGAGGCTGGCAACACCATCGAGATGCCCCAGCCCGTCGAGGAGCAGCCGGAGGCTGAGCAGGACGCCACCAGCCGTCCCTCCGACATCGCCGCCTCCTCCACCGTCTCCATGGACGAAGTCGAGGCTGACGAGGCTGACGGCATTGTCGAAGCCGAAGTTCTCGAGGGCGACGGCGAATCCGAGATCGCTGACGAGCAGGCCTGAGTCACACGTTGGACGCCGCCGGTCCCACGGGACCGGCGGCGTCTTCGCGTCCCCGGCCGATGACGTAAGATCACACCGCCGGTCAGGGCAACCGGCCTGCACCGCCTCACGGAGGACCCATGAACGACACGTCGCCGGACGTCCACGACGCGACCCCGACCGCTGATGCGGCTTCGGAGCCAGTTGGGGTGGAGGGACGCACGCCAGCCACACCGCCGCAGGACGTGCGCCCCGAACCCGTCGAGACGGTGCGCGAAGGCCTGCCGCTGTTCGTCACCACGGTCCTGGTGCTGGGCGCATCTGCGTTGGCGATCGGGGTCCTCAGCCAGTTCGCCGGGATCATCGCCCCGGTGTTCCTGGCGTTGAACCTCCTGCTGGTGACCTACCCCCTCTACCGGTTGCTGGTGCGCAACGGTGTGCCACGCATCCTGTCCTCGGTCACTGCGGGACTGGCGGTCTTCGCCATCCTGATCCTGGGGCTGATCACGCTGGTGTGGTCCGGAACCTCCATGGTGCGCGCGCTGACCGGGTACTCCAGCCAGTTCACCGACCTGTACCACTCGACGCTGGACTTCCTGGCCCGCTTCGGGTTCGACCAGGCGATGCTGCTGGACCAGCTCGGCACCATCTCACCAAGCAATGTGCTCGGCGCCATCAGCGGCCTGATCGCCGGGGCCTCCGATGCCACCGGCATCCTGCTGGTACTCCTGTTGACCCTTGTCTTCATGGTGATGGACCTGCCTTCGATGAGCGAGCGCTTCGGGATCACCAACCGACTCCACCCAGACTTCGCCGGAGCCATCGCGTCGCTCGTGGTGGGCATCCGCCGCTACTGGCTGGTGACCACCACGTTCGGTCTGATCGTGGCCGTCCTGGACTTCTTCGTCCTGGTGCTCGTCGGCGTTCCACTGCCGCTGGTGTGGGCGGTCCTGGCATTCGTCACCAACTACATTCCCAACGTCGGGTTCATCATCGGCCTGCTGCCGGCCGGACTGCTGGCGTTGATGGAGGAGGGCCCGGTGGCCGCGCTCGTGGTGGTGGTGGCCTACTCGGTGATCAACTTCGTGGTGCAGTCGATCATCCAGCCCAAGATCACCGGTGACGCCATCGGCATCTCACCTATCATCTCCCTGCTCTCCCTGCTGGTGTGGACGTCGGTCTTCGGTGCGCTCGGTGCCCTCATGGCGCTCCCTTTCACCCTGATGATCAAGGCGCTACTGATCGACAACGATCCCCGGGCCCGCTGGGTCAACGCGCTGATCTCGGCGGATCCGGTGGCCACACGAGCCAGGGCGGAGAAGTCCGGGCGCTCCGCGTCGCGGGTTGGACCGGCGCGGGCTCGCCGCGGTTGATTGCGGGCAGCGAACACGACCCGTTCATCCTTGGTTCAGTTGCGTTTGCCGGTAGGTTGGTGGGGTGACCGAGAACAACAACCACCAGATTTCGATGGCCGCGCAGGGTGGTGCCGGTGTTGGTCTGACCGACAACGTCTACCAGTCCCTGCTCGCCAACCGCATCATTTTCCTGGGCTCCGAAGTGCGAGACGAGAACGCCAACGCCATTTGCGCGCAGATGCTGTTGCTCAACGCCGAGGATTCCCACAAGGACATCTACCTCTACATCAACTCGCCGGGTGGCTCCGTCGACTCCGGCATGGCCATCTTTGACACCATGCAGTGGATCAGTAACGACGTCGCCACTGTCGCCATGGGACTTGCCGCGTCCATGGGCCAGTTCCTGCTCTCGGCCGGCACTCCCGGCAAGCGCTACGCGCTGCCGCACAGCCGGATCATGATGCACCAGCCCTCGGGTGGGCTGGGTGGCACCGCCTCCGACATCCGGATCCAGGCGGAGCAATCGCTGCACATCAAGAAGACCATGGCCGAGCTGATCGCGGAGCACACCGGCCAGAGCCTGGAACAGATCGAGGCCGACTCCGACCGTGACCGCTGGTTCACCGCGGAAGAGGCGCTCGAGTACGGCTTCATCGATCACGTCTACGAGCGTGCGTCGCAGATCACCACGGAGGCACCAAACCAGTGATGAACATGACTGAATCCATCGCCCGCACCGCCGGCGTGGACATGAACTACTACATCCCCCAGTGGGAGGAGCGCACCAGCTACGGCGTGCGTCGCGTCGATCCCTACACCAAGCTGTTCGAGGATCGCATCATCTTCCTCGGCACGCCCATCAGCGACGACGTCGCCAACGCCGTGATGGCCCAGTTGCTTTGTCTCCAGGCGATGGACGCCGAGCGGCAGATCTCCATCTACATCAACTCCCCGGGCGGCTCCTTCACCGCGCTGACCGCCATCTACGACACCATGCAGTGGATCAAGCCCGACGTCCAGACCGTCTGCCTGGGGCAGGCGGCATCTGCAGCGGCACTGCTCCTGGCCGCCGGGACCAAGGGCAAGCGTCTGGCGCTGCCCAACTCCCGCATCCTCATCCACCAGCCCGCCACGGAGGGCGGCTACGGACAGTCCTCTGACCTGGAGATCCAGGCCCGCGAGATCATGCGCATCCGTTCCCTCATGGAGGAGATGCTGGCGCACGACACCGGTCAGGAAGTGGAGAAGGTGAGCCGCGACATCGAGCGGGACAAGTACCTGACCGCCGAGGAAGCCGTGGAGTACGGCATCGTCGACGAGGTCCTCAAGTCGCTGAAGGAAGCCAACTGACAGACCTGTTGTGACGTGCGGCGCCGGGACCTTCCCCGGCGCCGTACGTCGTATCAGGAGTCCCTTGCACCAAACGGCGAGGCAGCGTTGTGCTGCTACCGGCGGCAGGTAGTGTGGGGAACCACAGGCGGGAACGAACCTATCGGGGAGGTGAGGGAATGGCACGGATCGGGGAGTCCAGCGAGTTGTTCAAGTGCAACTTTTGTGGCAAGAGCCAAAAGCAGGTCAAGAAACTGATCGCCGGTCCCGGGGTCTACATTTGCGATGAGTGCATAGCGCTGTGCAACGAGATCATCGAGGAGGAGTTCCCCACCGCCGAAGATGCCGCCCTCGACAGCGAACTACCGAAGCCCCGCGAGATCCGGGAGTTCC
>CAZPSO010000265.1:0-3391 GCA_964588895.1 uncultured Tessaracoccus sp. | reverse complement strand
GCGCCCCTGATCGGTTGGGTGGGTGAGGTGCTCGGGCCGCGGGCGTCCATCCTGATCGGCCCAACGGCTGTCGGGCTGACATTGATCGGCGTGATGGCCTATTTGGTGCTTCACAAGGGCGTGCGGGTTCGTCTTCAGAAGGGACACGTGGAGGTCTGGTACCAGACTCGGAGCCGGCCCCGGCTCGAGGATGATGGCGTCGAACCCGACGCGGGGGAGTAGTCTCACACTCTCAGGCAAGGAGAGAAAAGCCATGATCGAAATCGGCATCGACACCTTCGGCGACGTCACGAACGACGAGTCGGGTCGCCCGCTCAGCCACGCGCAAGTCATCCGCAATGTGGTGGACGAGGCAGTCCTGGCGGAGGAGAGCGGGCTGGACGTGGTGGGCATCGGTGAGCACCACCGTGAAGACTATGCGGTCTCCAGCCCCGACATGGTGTTGGCGGGTATCGCCACGCGGACCAGCCGCCTCCGGCTCGCCAGCTCGGTGACGGTCCTGAGTTCCGACGACCCGGTGCGGGTGTTCCAGCGGTTCTCCACACTGGATGCCCTGTCGAAGGGCCGTGCCGACGTGGTCCTGGGGCGCGGTTCCTTCACCGAGTCGTTCCCGTTGTTCGGCTACAACCTGAGGGACTACAACGAACTGTTCGAGGAGAAGCTCGAACTGTTCATGAAGATCCGCGAACAGACCCCGCTCACATGGCAGGGCAAGCTCACCCAGGACCTCCATGACGTGACCGTCTACCCGAGTGTCGAAAAGGGTGGCCTGTCCACATGGATCGCCGTGGGAGGCTCGCCGGAATCGGTGGTGCGCGCGGCGTCGCACGGGCTCCCGTTGATGCTTGCCATCATCGGGGGGCCGCACGAGCGCTTCGCCCCGTTCGTGGAGTTGCACCGCCGCGCACTTGAGGAGTACGAACTGCCGCCGCAGCGCGTCGGATTCCACTCCTGGGGGCACGTGGCCACCACCGACGAACAGGCGGCCGAGGAGCTCCACGAGCCCTACATGAGCCTGCTGAGGCAGATGTCCAAGGAGAGGGGCTGGAGCCCGCCCAGCCGGGGCCAGTTCGAGTCCGAGATCCGCGACGGGGCGATGATGGTGGGATCGCCCGAGACGGTTGCCCGCAAGATCGCGGCTGCCCTGCAGGTGCTGGGCGCGGACCGTTTCACGATGAAGGTCAGCGCGGGCCAGCTCAGCCACGAGAAGATCATGACCAGCATCGAACTGCTCGGAACCAGAGTGGCCCCCCTCGTGCGCGACATGCTCGCCTGAGCCCAACCCATGGTCGAGATCATTTCCTGGCCGTGGGCCCTCTTGGCGGCCGCGGCCTTGTTGACCGGCATCTCCAAGACGGCCATCCCCGGGATGGGCACCCTCACCGTCGCGGTCTTCGCCGCCGTCCTGCCCGCCCGGGAATCGACGGCAGTGGTGCTGATGCTGCTGATCCTGGCCGACCTCTTCGCCATCTGGACCTTCCGCAAGGACGTGGACTGGGGCGCGTTGAAACGGCTCGTGCCGACGGTGCTGGCGGGATTGTTGATCGGTGCCGGGTTCCTCGCGCTCGTTGACGATGCCACCATGCGCCGTTCCATCGGGATCATCCTGCTGCTGCTCACCGCAGGCACGCTCTGGCTCCGACGCAGTGGACTGCTCAACCCCGACAGCGTGCTGGGCGACCCGCGGATCCGCGGTGCCTACGGTGTCCTGGGTGGGTTCACCACCATGGCAGCCAACGCCGGCGGCCCGGTGATGACGCTGTACTTCCTGGCGGCCCGGTTCGACGTCTTGCGGTTCATGGGCACGCAGGCCTACTTCTTCTTCGTGGTGAACATCTCGAAGGTTCCGCTGCAGATCGGACTGGGACTGCTCACGACGGCGATGATCCCTCTGCTGCTCTCACTCGCGCCGTTCGTCGTCGCCGGCGCCCTCGTCGGCCGGGTCTGGATCCGCCGGATGAACCGGAAGTTCTTCGAACGCATCGTCATCATCATCACGATCGTCGCGGCCATCTACCTTCTCATGTGAGGCGGCTCAGCGCGCCGCCACCGAGATCTCCATCCCCAGCACGTGCGAGGAGTTGGCTGGCACGTGGACGGGATCGTCGATCACATTGCCCACCTCCACGCAGATCATGGAGCGCCATTCCTCGGGCCCGAACCCGGACAGGTCCGCGGCCCCCTCCTGCCCCGGGTTCCACACGATGACGTTGGCTGCGCCGCGCGGCACGACGGTGATCACGCGTTGGGCGTCGGCGATGCGCACGGTGGGACAGCCCCGGTACACCCGATTCAGCGCCCCCATGGGGCGGAGGGGCTCGTCGTCGACTCCGGCCTGCCCGGTGGAAGAGTCCGTGAAAGACACCCCTTCCAAACCTTCGATGCTGACCCCGATGAGGTCGTCAACGGCGAAGTAGGTGTGGAACGCCTGGTCCAGGACGAAGTCGGATCCGGCGCCGATCTCCAGTTCCATCGCGAGCGTGGTGGAGAACCGCGCCCGGTGGTGGAACCAGATGTCGTCGGGGTAGTTCTCGGAACCCGGTTGACCGGCGATGTCGGACAGCTGCCACTCCAGCGTGGTGGAGCTGGCCCAGCTGGGAGACATTCCATCGGGCCGGCCCCGGTGGCCCGCCCGCTGGAACGCGGACTGGTCGTCACGGACCGTCAGCCGCCATGGCTGGTAGCGCACGATTCCGTGGATGCGGGGGACCGGGATGCCCGGCCGGCCCCTGCCGAACCACGGGGCGCACAGCGGGATGCCCCCGTGGACCTCGGCGCCAACCCCGACGCGGGAGCGGCGGCTGGAAAACAACACGTCGCCGAACCCGTGGGGGGCCCAACTCCTGATCAGGGCCCCCTCGTCGTGAGCCTCCGCGCGGCAGGCGTCGTTGTTGATCCGGTGCATGCTGACACGCTAGTGCCTACTGGGTGCGGATCGCTTCCAGGGGTGACAACCGGGTGGCGCGCTGGGCCGGGGCGAAGCCGGAAATCATTCCGATCAGGGTGGCTCCCGCCAACGCGCCCAGCGCCAGCGGGATCGGGATCAGGGAGATCCTCGCCGCCGCCCCGTCCGCGCCCACTGCCCCCAGGCTGGGTGCCAGGAGATTGTTCAGACCACTGGAGACTGCGTAGCTGAGCAGGACACCCAGACCGCCGCCGATGAAACCGATCGCCGCAGACTCGATCAGGAACAACTTGCGGATGTCTCCCAGCGCGGCCCCCAGCACCTTCATGATGCCTATCTCCTTGGTGCGTTCGTAGACGCTCATCAGCATGGTGTTGGCGATGCCGATGGCGGCCACCAGCAGGGAGATGAACCCGATGCCGCCCAGAACGGCCTGGATGATGAGCATCTGCTCCTCCATGGCGCGGATCCACTCCACCTCGCTGT
>CAZPSO010000264.1:0-3439 GCA_964588895.1 uncultured Tessaracoccus sp. | reverse complement strand
CCTCGAGGTTGACGCCGAGGTCGACCAGGCTGTCACCGTACTGGTCCCAGTACGCCTCGTGGGTGGCGGGGAGCCAGGCGGCCACGATGGCGTCGAAGTCAGCCTGGGCGAGGGCGGTCCACATGGGACCAGCGTCCACCGAGGTGAGGTTGACGTCGTAGCCGAGTTCGTCGATGAGTACGGCGGCCACCACGTGGGTCGAGGCGATCTCGGAATCCCACAGCACGTAGCCTAGTTCGATCGTTTCCGTTTGAGCGCTGGCGATACCGAGGGCCAACACTGCACTGAGCGCAAGTAGCAGGCGCTTCATAGATGTTCCTCCAAACTGGAGTTAGGACGAAGGATTAAAGGACAAACTGTATGCCCTGTGGCGTATACGCTACGCCGAACGTGCGTACAGACCACTGCGCGGCCGTCTCTGACCGTAGCATGGAAGCCAGGGACGCGCAAACGCCCATTAAGCGCAGGTTAACGCTACCCGACCGCGCGCGCCCCAGCGTCGCACATGCCCTACCTGCGGGCGCGCTTCTCCGTGCGCTTGCCCATGGCGGCAGTCAGGCGGTCGAGGATGATGGCCAGGATCACCACGGCCAGGCCCGCCTCGAACCCCTGCCCCACGTTGATGCGCTGGATGCCGCGCAGCACCTCGGTGCCCAGCCCGCGGGCGCCGATCATGCTGGCGATGACCACCATGGAGAGGTTCAGCATTATCGACTGGTTGAGCCCCGCCAGCACGGTGGGCATTGCGACGGGGAACTGCACCTTCACCAACTTCTGCCAGCGGGTCGAGCCGAAGGCGTCGGCCGCCTCGATCAGGTCGCTGGGCACCTGCCGGATGCCCAGGTTCACCAGGCGCACGAGCGGCGGCAGGGCGAAGACGAAGGTGGCCACCACGCCAGGCACCATCCCGACGCCGAAGAACATGATGGCGGGGATGAGGTACACGAACGCCGGCATGGTCTGCATGAAGTCGAGCACCGGCCGCATGATCCGCTCCGCCGTTTCGCTACTGGCGGCGAGGATGCCGAGCGGCAGGCCGACGATGACGATGAGGATCTGCGCGGTGACCACCAGCGCCAAGGTGTTGAGGAAGGGCGTCCACAGGCCGATGTTCTCGATGAGGAGCAGGCCGAGCACCGCGAAGAGCGCCAGGCGCCAGCCGGTGAGCCACAGTACCAGCAGCACGATGATGGCGATCATCACGAGGACGGGGACCGCCTCGAAGACGTTGAGTAACCCTCCGATGACGACCTGCACCGTCTCGCTGAAGCCGTCGAACAGGCCGGCCAGTTCGACCTGGAGGAACCTGACGGCCGTCTCTATCCAGTCGCGCAGAGGGATGCGGAAGTCAAACACCTTCGGCCTCCCCGTTCGGTCCGCCGTTGCCTGGCCGCACCAGCGCGGCCAGGATGGCCCCCTTGACCACCACGCCCCTGAGCCTGCCGCCGTCGTCGACCACGCCGATGGGCACGCTGCCTTCGGACGCTATGCCGATGATGTCCTGCAGCGGCGTGTCGAGCCTGACGGTGACCGCGGGCTCCATCCGGGCCGTGTCCAGACGCTCGCGGCTGGCGTTCGGATCCTCGATCTGTTCGCGCAGGCTCGCGGAGGTCACGTAGCCCTGCACCTTGCGTTCGGCGTCGGTGACGAGGATGCCCGAGAGGCCGTGGCGGCGCATCTTGGTGCGCACCGTGTTGGGGCCGTCGCGGAGGAACGCCGTCTCCTTGACCGGCTGCATGATGTTGGAGGCCGTCAGCACGCTGGCGCGGTCGACCCCCTCCACGAACGCTTCCACGTAGTCGTCCGCGGGGTGGGTGAGGATCTCCTCCGCCGTGCCCACCTGGACCACGCGCGCGTCCTTCATGATGGCTATGCGGTCGCCCAGCTTCAGGGCCTCGTCCAGGTCGTGGGTCACGAAGACGATCGTCTTGTTCACGCGCGCCTGCAGCTCGATGAGCTCGTCCTGCATCTCCCGGCGGATGAGCGGGTCCAGCGCGCTGAACGCCTCGTCCATCAGCAGGATGTCGGCGTCCACGGCCAGGGCGCGCGCCAGTCCGACGCGCTGCTGCATGCCGCCCGACAGTTCGGACGGGTAGTACTCTTCCCACCCATCGAGGCCGACCAGCGAGGTGGCCTCGCGGGCCCGGCGGCGGCGCTCGTCGGCGGGCACGCCCTGGACCTCGAGGCCGTAGGCCACGTTGTCTACCACCGTGCGGTGGGGCAGGATGGCGAACTGCTGGAAGACCATGCCGCTGAACTTCTGGCGCCTGACCTCGAGCAGCTCGCGACGACCGAGCTTGGTGATGTCCAGACCATCCACCAGCACCTCGCCCGCGGTGGGCTCGTGCAGCAGGTTGAACATGCGGAGCAGGGTGGACTTACCGCTGCCGGAAAGGCCCATGAGCACGAAGGTCTCGCCTTCCCGGATCTCTAGATTGGCGTCGTACACACCCACCGCTGCGCCGATAGCTTGCGCGTCCGTCTTGGTGCCGCCCTTCCGCAGCAGCTCGAGGGCTTTGTCGGGGCGAGGACCGAAGATCTTGCTCAGGTGCCGCGTGGCAAGCTTGATGGGCCGGGCGGGCTCCTGTGAGCTGGCGGGCCCTGGGGGCGTTGCCGCGCTCGGTGTGGCGGATGTAGGGCTTAGCGAGCCGTTGTCGGCCTGCGCTGGGCTACTCATATGGGTTACTCCGTTACGGTCATGGGAAACAGTCGAAATGCGTGACGGTCAAGCTGACCTTGTAAGGGTAGTACAGACGGCCGCGGGTGTCACGCCTTTACCCGACCGACACGGCGGCTGTAACGGCGCGGCGATAAGGGCTCAGTCCTGATAGAAGCGCAGCTTGTTGACCTCCATCTCGACCCAGGTATCGCCCCCCGCCTTCAGCTCCAGGTAGACGCCGTCCAGAACGTACTCGGACTCCCACTCGGCATCTTCGCCGTCGTCCAAGTCGGCGGGCGTCCAGCCCATGGCAAGAAGCTGCGCGTCGTAGGCGGGGAACACCCTTTCCACGCCTCTGCCCCCGTGGCTGAAGGAGAAGGCCCACTCCAGGTCGATGACTTCCGCGCCCTCCACGAACGTGACCTCTATCTCCTGGAACCGCGTCAGTGAGAACCCCGCCGGCACGGGCGGATCGAAACGGCCTAACCGCTCGAAGTCCAGGTCGACGCGAACGCGGTTGCCGTCGCGCTTCGCCCTCACCAGCACCCCAGCGCCGGACGCGCCGTGCAGGTAGGCGGCGCTCATCTCCCCTACCCGACTCACCTCGGAGATAACGGTGAAATCCGGGGCCGCGAACAGTGCCTGGTAGTGGGAGAACACGGCTTCCTCATCGTTGGAGTCGTAGAGGATGTCCAGACTCCACCAGGGGTCGCCAACCCAGGTGTCGTCGATGTACTCGATGGAGAACCCCTGGCCAGCGTCCTGCACCGCCGAGATCGG
>CAZPSO010000263.1:0-3453 GCA_964588895.1 uncultured Tessaracoccus sp. | reverse complement strand
CTGGTGGACGGCCCCATCGCCGACGGCGACCGCTCGGCCCTGCTGCCAGTCACCCTGGTGGTGCTCGGGCTGGGCCTGTTCGAAGCGGTCATGGTGTTCCTGCGGCGCATGCTGACCATCGGGGCCTCGACGCGCACGGAACTCAACGCGCGGATGGATCTGTTCAACCGCCTGGTGGACCTCGGGGCCGCCTTCCACGACCAGTGGCCCTCCGGGCAGCTGCTGACCCGCATCACCCAGGACCTCAATCTGACCCGTCGCTGGATCGCCTTCGGCATCATCCAGCTCATCACCAGCGCCGCCATGGTGGTCTACGGCATCGCCATGATGATCACGGTCAACCTCATCCTGGCCATCGTCTTCGCCGGCGCCATGCTGCCCCTGATCTACATCACGCTGCGCTTCGAGCGGATCTATTTCCGGCTGTCGCGTCGCGCCCAGGACAAGTCCGGCGATGTGGCCACCGTCGTCGAGGAATCCGTCAAGGGCATCCGCATCCTCAAGGCATTCGGCCGCGCCCCCGAGGCCCTGAAGCAACTCGACGGCGAAGCCACCAAGCTCCACGACATCGAGGTGGACCGCGGCCTGGCCAACGCCCGCCTCATCCGGCAGCTGGTGACCATCCCCAACTTGACCATCGGTGCCTGCCTGATCGTCGCCATCTGGTTCGCCACCCTGGACTGGGTCACCGTCGGCGGGGTGGTCGCGTTCTTCGCCACCGCCACCATGCTCCGCCTGCCCATCCAGGGCCTCGGCTTCCTGTTGGCCTTCTCGCTGGAGGCCATGGCCGCCATCGCCCGCTTCCAGGAGGTCATCGAGGCACCGATCACCATCCGCGATCCCGAGAACCCGGCCACCATCCCCGCCAACGTTCGAGGCGCCCGTCTGGAGTTCTCGGACGTTGTGTTCCGGTTCGACGACCAGGGCCCCGATGAGCCGCCGCTGCTCGACGGTCTGAACCTGACCATCGAACCCGGCGAACGCCTGGCGCTGGTGGGCCTCACGGGCTCCGGCAAGTCCACGCTCAACAACCTCGCGGCGCGACTGTACGACGTCACCGAGGGCTCGATCCGCGTCGACGACGTGGACATCCGAGACGTCACCCGCACCCACCTGCGCGAACAGCTGTCGGTGGCCTTCGAGGACCCCACCCTGTTCTCCGCCTCCGTGCGGGACAACGTGGCCCTCGGGGCACCCGAGGCAGACGACGCCACCATCCGCCAGGCGCTGGAAGTGGCGTCGGCCGACTTCGTGCGCGACCTCCCGAAGCAGGAGCAGACGGTCATCGGCGAGGAGGGCCTCAGCCTGTCCGGCGGCCAGCGCCAGCGGCTTGCCCTGGCCCGCGCCGTCGCCATGCGGCCGCGGCTGATGCTGCTCGACGACCCCCTCTCGGCCCTCGACGTGCACACGGAGGCGAAGGTCACCCAAGCCCTCGACGAGGCGCTCGGCGACGCCACCGCGCTGATCGTGGCCCACCGCCCCTCAACCGTGGCGCTGGCTGACCGCGTGGCACTGCTCGACAGGGGGAAGGTGATCGCCACCGGCACCCATGACGAACTGTTGGCCACCAGCGAGCGATACCGCTACGTCATCTCCTCCTTCGAACGCGACGAGGAGGTGGTGGTCTCGTGAGCAACGTTCCCGAAACAGTCCGCGGAGTCCGCGGCGAGGAGGCAGACAAGCACACGCGTGAGGAGAACCGCGCGCTGCGCCAGCGGTCCATGCGACTGCTGGGCTCGCTGCTGTACCCCGTGCGTTGGAAGGTGGCCGAAGTGGCTTTGGCGACGGTGCTCAGCACCGTCGGCATCGTCGCCATCCCTGCCCTGGTCGGTCTGGGCGTCGATGCTGGATTCGCGGCAATCGGTGGCGAGAGCTGGACTCCATTCGTAGTGATCGCCGCCCTGGTGCTGGTGGCCGCCGTCGGTGGTGGCCTCCTGGCCGGACACGCCGAATCGGTCACGCCCCGATTCGCGCAAGCCGTGGTGCTCGAACTCAGGCGTCGGCTGTTCGCGCACACCCAATCGCTGTCGATGAGCTTCCACGAGAAGTACACCTCCGGCCGGCTGATCTCCCGACAGACCAGCGACGTGGAGGCCATCCGTGAGTTCGTCACCGTGGGCATCTCCCAGTTCGCCCGTTCGCTGCTGTTCCTGATCGGCGTCGTGGTGGCGCTGATGCTGGTGGACGTCCCCAGTGGGCTCATCCTGATCCTCGCCCTGATACCCACGGGCCTGTTCGGCTGGTGGTTCGTCTCCGCCTCGCGCACCCGGTTCCGGAGGGTGCGCGTCGCCTCTGCCACGATGATCGGCTCCTTCGTGGAATCCATGGTGGGCATCCGCGCCGTCCAGGCATTCCGTGCGGAGAAGGCGCGCAGCAGGCTGTTCGGGGAGAGGGCCGAGGAGTACCGGCGCACCAACGCCGACGTCATCCTGGTGTTCGGCGTGGCCAACGCCACTCTCGTGGGCATGGCCGGCATCACCGCGGCCATCCTGATGTTCGTCAACGGCGGCCGTGTCCTCGACGGCACCATCGCCGTGGGCATCCTGCTCAGCTCGGTGCTCTACGCGCGCCAGTTCTTCGACCCGCTCACCGAGATCATGATGTTCATCAACTCCCTCCAGGGCGCCACCTCCGCGCTGGAGAAGATCTCCGGCGTCCTCGAGGAGGAGCCGACGGTTACCGATCCGGAGCGCCCCTCCGAGTTGAAGTCGGCACGCGGTCACGTGGAACTCCACGGCGTGACCTTCGCCTACGGGGACAACGCGCCCGTGCTCGAGGAACTCGACCTGGGCATCCCCGCCGGCCAGGTGGTGGCCCTGGTGGGGGAGACCGGTGCGGGAAAGACCACGCTGGCCAAGCTGGTGGCCCGCACCGTGGATCCGACGCGCGGCACGGTCACGCTCGATGGGGTCGGTCTTCGTGAGTTCGCCGATGTGGATTTGCGTCGAAACGTGGTACTCGTCTCCCAGGAGTCGTACCTGTTCTCCGGCACGGTGGCCGACAACATCCGCATGGGCCGACCCGACGCCACCCGCGCGGACGTCGAACGCGCCGCGCTCCACGTCGGGGCGGACCACTTCATCCGTGCCCTCCCGCAGGGCTACGACACCGACGTGCGCAGCCGAGGGGGCCGGCTCTCGGCGGGGCAGCGCCAACTGGTCTCGTTCGCCCGCGCCTTCCTGGCTGATCCGCAGGTGCTGATCCTCGACGAGGCCACCTCGTCGCTGGACCTCCCCTCGGAGCGCCTCGTCCAGCGTGGCCTGCAAACCCTCCTGAAGGGCCGAACGGCCATCATCATCGCCCACCGCCTCTCCACCGTCGCCATCGCGGACCGCGTCCTGGTGATGGACCGCGGGGTCGTGGTGGAGGACGGCTCCCCGGCCGAACTGATCGCCCAGGGCGGAGGCCAGTTCGCGTCGTTGCACGCCCAGTGGGAGGCCTCGCTCACCGTCG
>CAZPSO010000262.1:0-3453 GCA_964588895.1 uncultured Tessaracoccus sp. | reverse complement strand
ACCAGGCTGCCGGGGTTGCGGCGTCGCTGGACGACGGCGAGCACCACCAGCCAGAGCACGGCCACCGACAGCCACACGGTGCGCACCGGGGCCACCAGGTCCGGCACCAGGGCCTGCGCGGCGAACGAGGCGACGATCATCGCCAGTGACGCCAGGATCACCGCGTTGCGCAGGTGTGTGCGGTGGAAGCGGAGCGGGGGCGCGGGATAGACCTCCGGGGGTTGCCCAGCTCGTCCCTGGCCAGGCTCCAGCGCGACGGCGCACAGCGGGCACCGGCGCCATCTTCCCACCACCTCCGCCTGGCAGGCCGGGCACCTCATTGGGGCAGTTCCTGTTCCACCGCCACGATCTCCTCCCCGGTGACCCGGTTGGCGTTGACTTCGACGGGGACGCCCTGCTCGGTGAAATGCCGTACGAAACGGGCGAGGTAGTCGGTCTCGACGTAGGGACTGGTGAACGAGATGGTCAGCAGGTCTCCATGGCTGACCACGCAGAACTGGGGTCGCACGGCAGAGACGTGGAGGTAGACCCTGCCCACGTGGGCGGCCACGGGGTCGGGGAAGGTGACGCGGCCCAGGTTGGAGATGGCGACGGTGATGCCGCGGTTCATCAGGGAGTTGGTGACGCGCAGGATGACGTCCTTGAGGGGACGGGGGACGATGCGCAGGGCCGGGTTGCGTTCGAACCTGATCAGGCGCCGGATCTTGCGTTCCAGGCCCTCGCGGCTCAGCACCTTCTTGAACTGCGCGTCGAGGCCGCGGCAGACCTCCCCGATCGAATCGACGCGCTCGGGGCCCCAGGTGTGGGAGAGCATGGTGGTGGCGAAGAAGTTGCGTCCGGATTCGGTGGGGAAGAACTGGCGCAGGTTCACCGGCACCGAACACGTCATGGTGCGGGCCTTCCCCGCCGGCGGCCGTGCCTGGCGCAACGCGTCGAAGAAGACGGCCAGCAGGTAGATGGTCATCGACACCCCCTCGCCACGGGCCATGGTGAGCACCTGGCTGGCCGGCATCGACAGTTCCACCACCCTGGAGCGGTTGTCCGGCGTGTGGGTGCCGCCGAGGCTGACCACCCGGTTGCTGGGGATCTTCCTGCGTGAGGGCTCGTCGACGTGTTCGGCGGTGATTTCGGGCAGTTTCGTGGACCGCGCTTCCACCGCCGGTGCTGCGTCCTCGTCGAACGGCACCACGCCGGTTCCGGACCGGAACCAGTGGGTGAAGGCGTCGACGGCGAACTCCTGCTTGACCCCCGCCGGGAGCGGCGCGGCCTGCTCGAACTCGTGGGTGTGCCGCAGGCCGACGTACTCCGTGAGCAGGTCCTGGAAGAACCAGAGCGCGCCCGTGCCGTCGGTCAGGGCGTGGAACACCTCCAGCGAGATCCGGTTCCCCCGGTACAGGACGCGAAACAACAGCTCCCGCCTGTCGTGGTGGTAGATGTGCTGGACGGAGGGCTCCTCGTCGGCCATCACCTGGGGATGCAGGCCGGAGTGCTGCAGGTAGTACCAGAAGACGCCCTTCCTGAGCACCGCCCGGAACATGGGGTACTGGGCATAGACCCGGTCGAGGGCCTCCTGCAGCACCGCCGGATCCACCTGTTCATCCAGCTCCGCCGCCAGGCGAAACACCTTGGTGTCCACGTCCGTGCGGGCGGCGACGAAGATGTTGGCCGCGTTGTCGAGCCTGACCCAATTGCGCCGCTGGGGTGCCTGGGATGCGGTCACCGACCCGATCCCTCCGCCACGCGCTCCTCCAGCGCCCGGCTGTCCGCGTCGTCCCCGTCGAGGAACGAGTTGATGTGCTCGTAGGCGGTGGTCAAGGGTCGCGCAAACCTGGGCAGGACGATGAAGCCGTGCAGGGCGCCGTCGATCCGCTCGATCCTCGCCGGGCTGCCGGCGGCCCGGAGTGCCTCGCCGAACTGCTCGCCCTCGTCCCGCAGCAGGTCAAGCTCGGCGGTGACCACCAACGTGCGGGGCAGGCCGCTGAGGTCGTCGGCGGCCAGTGGCGAGATGAGCGGCTGGGTCCGCAGCGCCGGGTCGGGCTGGTACATCTCGACGTAGTCCTGCACCTCGGCCGAGGTCAACCGGAGGCCGGTGCCGAAGTCCTGCACCGACCGGAAGGGCGATGTGGCGGGGTCGTGGTCCCACTGGGTCACGGGGTAGATCAGGATCTGGGCGCCCGGGAGGGTGCGACCCGTTTCCCGCAGCGCCAGCGTGACGGCCGCCACCAGGTTGCCGCCGGCCGAGTCGCCGATGAGGGTCACGTCCTGGGGGCCGCCCACGCGAGCCAGCGCCGGGTTCTCGAGCAGGGTCTCGGTTACCCGGAGACAGTCCTTGAGACCAGCGGGGTAGGGGTGCTCGGGCGCCAGCCGGTAGTCCACGGAACAGACCACCTGGCCGGTCAGGTCCGCCATGGTGCGGCAGGCACCCGCGTAGGTGTCGATGTCACCGATGGCCCAGCCGCCGCCGTGGAAGAACAACAGCACGCCGTCGCGGGTGCGGGTTTTGGGCAGGAACACCCGCACGGGGATGTCATGGCCCTCCTCCGCTTCCACGACGTGGTCCTGGATGCGTTCCGGATCGCGCGGCACCCACGCCAGGACCCGCTGCAGGCGGCGGACCTTCTCGTAGTCCTCGCGCATGTTCAGCCGGGGGGCGGCGAACAGCCCCAGCACCGCGCTGGCCAGCCGGCTGATGGGCGGGGCTTCGCGCTCGGTTTCCTCCATGGGTCAACCATAGGGCTCACCGCCTGTCACCACCGTCTGGGCAAAGCCCTTCTCCCCGTGAAATAGCGCAGGTAACCTTTGCGCATGAAGATCCACATGTGCAGCATTCACGTGACAGATCCCGCCCATGCCTACCGCTTCTACACCGATGTCCTGGGGTTCGAGACCACGCTGGCCATGGCGGAGCACAACCTGTTCGTGATCAACGCACCGGGACAGGACATGGGACTCCTGCTGGAACCCAGCGGGGACAATCCCCTGGCCACCGCCTGGCTGGCCGGGCAGCGGGAGCAGAACATGCCCGTGATCGTGCTCAGCACCCCGGATCTGGCCTCCGAGACGCAGCGCCTCACCGAGGCGGGGGTCGAGTTCGTGGGCGAGAGCTTCAGCGACGCCTCCGGCGCCTACATCAACTTCGACGACAGCGTCGGCAACCTCGTCCAACTGCACCAGCCAGCATGAAGCACCGCGTCGTCATCATCGGCTCCGGCTTCGGCGGACTGTTCAGCGCCAAGGCCCTCAGGCGCAGCGACGTGGAGATCACGCTGATCGCCCGCACCAACGCCCACCTGTTCCAGCCCCTGCTCTACCAGGTGGCCACCGGCCTGCTGTCCTCAGGCGAGATCGCCCCCCCGATCCGGGAAGTGCTGCGGCGCCAGAAGAACGTGGAGATCGCCCTGGGGCTGGTCACCGACGTGGACGTGGCCAGCCGCGTGGTGCAATGGCGATTCC
>CAZPSO010000261.1:0-3526 GCA_964588895.1 uncultured Tessaracoccus sp. | reverse complement strand
GCGGGCCTCAACGCCGACGGCCGACATGATCACATCCGCGAATCAGTGATCCCCACGTTCCTGCACTGCAACGTCGGGATGCTCCTGTTTGCCTGGGGCGCCGCGTTGGTTCTCTGAGGACGTCCCTCGACGTCGGTCCCCGACGAACGTCGTCTCAGCGGGTCGGTTCCTGGACGGGTTCCCGTGATGGATCGTGGTGATGGCTCGTTTTTGACTGGTGATCGTCACTGGTGGATGAAGGAAGTTCTCGGGTTCCATCGTCGCCTCCCACCTCGCGCTGCCAACGTTGCGGATCCTCCTGCGGGAGTTCCGTGACCAACGAGGAGATGGCCCGGATCAGGAGGAAGAGCCAGACGAGGACGAGTGCGACGGCGATCATCTCGAAGGCGGTGATGTTGAGGTACCAGATTCCACGGTGCAGGTAGGCGGCGAGGCCGAGCATCGCCCCGATCAGGACGGTGGGGGGCCAGAAGACGCGTCTGACACGCGGAAACACCAGAACCATGAACAGCATCAGCAGTGTCACGACGGCGATGGAGGACCACGTGGCGATGATGTGACCGCGGTGGGAGAAGCTTTCCGGGAAGGCTCCGATACCGGCCAGGCAGATGCCGAACAGGATGAAACCGAACCGGCAGACGCTCACTTTGAGCGCCGACCCCCGATCGAAGCGCACCATGCGCGAGAGGTCGTAGACGATGAAATCGCTCAGCGTGATGATGACGAGTCCGGAGAGGATGAGGGTGAAGTTGAAGGCGATGCCCGAGGCGTCGATGGCCGTCCCGAGTGTGGAGAAATGCATCCGCCACCAGTACTCATTGGATGAGGTCATGGCGCTGAAGATGGCACCGGCGAAGATGAAGATGCCGAGGAAGACGGTCAGGCTGGCGGTGTTGAGCTGGCTCGTGGCACTGGCCACGATGTATCCGACGGCGGCACATGTGACGGCGACGAGGAATGCGCCGGACCATTCGTCGAAACGGATGGTGCGGAAGGCGTTGGAGAAGAGTTGGAAGAGTCCCATCACCAGCAGCAGGGAGATGGAGGCGAACATCAGCATCAGCCCGATGAGGTCCACGATTCGCCGGAGGCGGCTCAGGTTCCTGTGCCAGGGCAGTACGTTGTCGCCGAGCAGTCCGATGACCACCAGGCAAGCCAGTCCTCCGACCACCCCCGCCGAGACCGCCGCGATGTCACCGATCGAGCCCCGCCCGAACAGCGGCGTGTGGCCGCGCAGGAAAGCCAGCCCCACCAAGCCGCCGACGAGGAACGCGATCCCGCCAACGGCCAGGCTGACCCGTTCCAGTTCCACCCGTGCTGTCAGCTCGATCGTCACACCTCAAGTCTTTACCATTCGCACTTCCCACGACAATTCCGTCCTGGTTGGTTCCCCCCATGCAAAGTCAGACATGGGTAGTACAATCAGTGGCATGGGTACGGTAACCAAGCGCGAACTCAACCAGAACACGGCAGCGGTTCTCCAGCGAGTGACGGAAACAGGGGACGTCGTTGTGACCGAGCGCGGCGATCCTCGATGGCGGGTAAGTGCTTTCGACGGGCGGGATACGCCGCTTGCGCGGATGGAACGCGAGGGCCGCTACACTCCCCCGGCGCAGACGCCCGCCCCGTGGCCTGAGCATCCCGGGGGTCCGAAGTACACCGACGATCAGGTGGCGTCGCTGCTCGACGAGATGGATGGAGATCACTGAGCGGTGGGCATCGTCTATCTCGACTCCTCGATCGCGTTGCGCACCATCCTCGACGTCCCCGAGCGCTTGCAGCTGCAGGCATGGCTGCAGACGCCGGGGACGGTCCACGTGTCGTCCCGGCTGCTGCGCACCGAGGTGGTCCGGGTACTGCGACGCGACGCCAGGCCGGTGACCGACGCGACACCGTTGCTTGATCGCGTCGGTCTGATCGCGATGACGCGGGAGACCCACACCGTCGCCGAGTCCATCGAGCGACACGTCAGGACGCTCGACGCCCTGCACCTTGCAACAGCGCTTCTCATCGGAGAACCAGTCACGGTGGCCAGTCATGACACGGCCATGAAAGAGGTGGCGGAACACCTGGGCCTCCTGGTGACCGACCCGGTGGCAATCAGCTGAGTTCGCGCTTTTCAGCGCAGCTCTACTCGTCGCCCCTCGAAGATCGCGAGCGGGTGATCTATCAGCGACGTGCCGGCCCAACCGCACCCAGATCGACTCGCTGTTCCAGCTCCGCCAAGCGCTGCTCCGGCGTGAACACCTGCCACAGACTCCATCCGGGCGCCGCGAAAACCGTCATCGCGTTCAGAACCTCCTCGATCGTCACAAGTTCACGCCAGGCGGTGACCATGACCCCGTTGCCCCCCTCGGTGTACACGGCGAGGCCATCACGCACCCAGCCGTCGTAGACCTCGAGGGCTTCCCCCGGGGTGACGGGCGGTTCGAAAGACGTGTAGGTGACGATGGATTCGGCCAGTCGGACGATCTCCACAACCTGATGGAGTCCAGTCGAATCCTTCGCGACCCGGACGGTGTCGTTGACGGCGAGCGGGACCTCGTTGGCGTTGTTGCGTGCGAGGACCAGACCCGCCCGCTCGTCCACCCAGTGACCCCAGAGGCGCTCACCGGACGAAAGATGGTCCGGGAAGGGACGCAGCGCCAGACGGAACTTGACGAGTGAATCACGTTCATCGTGTGTCATACCCCCATCCTGCTTCCCGGGTCTGACATATCTCAGTCACGGAAGGACCATTCGGGCGAGACGCCCCAGTCCAGTCCGCTGCGGAACTCGACCACGTCCCCGTACTTGACAAGCCAGTGGGACGGATCGACGAGCTCGTCGAGGTTACGCCGAGGGCGCGATCACGTCCAGCCCCGCGGACCGGGCCGCCTCACCAAGCCTGCGATCGTAGGTGAGGACTGCCGAGGCGTCGAGTCGCATCGCCGCCTCCAGATGCAGCGCGTCCAGAGTGCGCAGGTTCGGCATGGGGAGGAACCCGGCGCTGCGGTAAACCGCCCGATCAAGGGCGGCGAGCGCGACGCCGTCGAGGACGCTCGTCACGTCGGACTGGTCGAGACCCTCCCGGATCGCGAGGCGGCGCAGTTCGGTCTCGAGCAGATCGCTGGAGACCAGCGTGGCCGGGGTGTGGTCGAGCCATTCAAGAAGAGCCGGACTTTCGGGCTCGTCGATCAACAGCGCGACGAGAGCAGAGGTGTCAACGTAGACGACGGGACGCGAGGTCACAACCGGTCCCCGCGCAGGTCGTCAAGGATCGCAGCGAGACCCTGCTCCGTGGTCTTGCGCTCGATGGCCAGCGCCGCCCAGCCGCCCTCGCGCCGCACCGGGCGAGCGATCCTCAACCCGGGGGCGGGTGCGTCCACCGGCACGATCCGACCCACGGGCACCCCGCTGTTGGTCAGGACGAATGAGTGACCCTCACTCACCGCGCGCAGCACACGGCCGGACTCATTGCGCAACTCGCGCTGCGACAGGCTCTCGACCTCAGGTTCGATGGTATTCATTTCACCAGCGTAGCACC
>CAZPSO010000260.1:0-3540 GCA_964588895.1 uncultured Tessaracoccus sp. | reverse complement strand
ACGCTTCAGACGAATCTTGGTTGCCACGTGGGTGGTGTCTCCTGTTTGTTGCTGCCTGCTCGGGGCGGGCATGTAACGAATTGGACGCGCTGACGTGGTGAGGACACGTTTCACGCAAGCCTTGGGTCCCGAGCGTCAGCGTGAGAGGGCGCGTACGCATCAGGTGCAACGGCCATTGTGCCAGATCACCGCACCGGGAACCAAAACGCCCGATGAGTAGGATCGGGAGCATGGATGTGGCTGATGACGAGTTCGATGCGCTGGTGGAGCAGGCCTTCGAGGACTTGCCCGAGGAGCTGGTCGAGGGCATCGACAACCTGATCATAGTGGTGGAGGACGAGCCTGAGGACGGCTCGGACGTCCTGGGCATTTACGAGGGCGTGGCACTCACCGAACGCGACACCAGCTACGGTCTGGGTTTCCTGCCCGATCGCATCGTGCTCTACAAGGGGCCGCTCACCCGGATGTGCGCGGACATGGACGAGCTCGTCGACGAGATCGCCATCACGCTGGTCCACGAACTGGGCCACTTCCACGGGATCGAGGAAGACCGGCTCCACGAGCTCGGCTGGGGTTGAGCCGGGGGCGTTTGTCAGGTCGAGCGGCCCGGATTTTCGGCCCATATTGCGAGCGGGGGCGAACCCCCACACCGCCCGCGATTCGCATTTGTCCGGTCGGCGTCGTACATTGCTTCCAACATCGACCCAGCGTGGGGTCGTGTCAACCGGGAGATATCAATGAGTGATACTTCAAGGTCCGGCGACGTCAACTACCGAGAAGTCATGGCATCCGACGCCTACAAGAACTTGCGGTCCACCTTCCGCAACTTCGCCTTCCCCATGACCATCGCCGGTTTGTCCAGCTACTTCGTCTTCGTCATCCTGTCCGTCTTCGCTCCCGCGGCCATGGGCTCCATGGCTTTCGGGAACCTGACGTGGGGCATGCTTCTCGGGCTGGCCCAGTTCGCCGTCGTGTGGATCTGGACCGCCATCTACGTGAAGGTGGCCAATTCCAGGCTCGACGCCACCGCCAACGCACTGAAGGAGCAGCTCGAGGAAGGGGCCGTGTCATGACCCTCTTGGAAACCGACTACGGCACACCCTGGATCAACATGCTGGTCTTTGGCATGTTCGTCGCGGGCACCATGGCCATCGTCATCGTCGTCAGCCGCCAAAAGACCAAAGCGTCCGACTTCTACACCGGCGGGGCCCAGTTCTCCGGCCGGCAAAACGGCCTGGCCATCACCGGTGACTACCTGTCGGCCGCGGCTTTCCTGGGCGTGACCGGCGCCATCGCCATCTACGGCTTCGACGGGCTGCTCTACGCGGTCGGCTTCTTCGTGGCGTGGATTCTTGCCCTGTACCTGGTGGCTGAGCCACTGCGCAACACCGGCCGCTACACGATGGCCGACGTGCTGAGTTTCAAGATGAACCAGAAACCCGTCCGCACCGCCGCCGCGACGTCGACACTATTGATCTCGCTGGTGTACCTGGTGGCCCAGATGGCCGGTGCGGGCGGCCTCGTGACGCTCCTGCTGGGCATCCCGGCCGAGAACGTGCTCCAGACGAACCTGGTCATCTCCGTCGTGGGATTGTTGATGATCGCCTACGTCCTGATTGGCGGCATGAAGGGCACCACTTGGGTGCAGATGATCAAAGCCGTGCTGTTGCTGCTCGGCTCACTGGCCATGGCGGCCATGGTGATGTGGGGCCACAGCGGCAACCTGTCTGACCTGCTGGGAGCGGCGAACGCTGCCGCTACCGGGTCGGGTGGACTGGGTCAGGACATTCTGCAGCCCATGAACCAGTACGGGGCCACCACCTTCACCAAACTGTCGTTCCTGTCGTTGTCCATCGCGCTGGTGGCCGGGCCCTCGGGCCTGCCCCATGTCCTGATGCGCTTCTACACCGTCCCGACGGCGAAGGAAGCCAGGCGGTCCGCGGTGTGGGCAATCGTGCTGATCGGCGCATTCTTCCTGCTGACGCTGATCCTGGGCATGGGCGCAGCCGAGATCGTGGGCCAGCAGGTCATCAGCGAAGCACCGGGTCGCCAGAACTCGGCAGCCCCGTTGCTTGCCTTGGCGCTGGGTGGTCCCGTGTTCATGGGCGTGATCTCGGGAGTGGCGTTCGCCACCATCCTGGCGGTGGTGGCAGGTCTCACCATCACCGCGTCGGCCTCGTTCGCACACGACGTGTACAACTCCGTGCTGAAGGACGGCACGGCCTCGGCCGATGAAGAGGTCAAGGTGGCGCGCATCACGGTGATCGTGATCGGCCTGTTGTCCATTCTCGGCGGGATCCTGGCGCAGAACCAGAACATCGCGTTCCTCATCTCGCTGGCGTTCGCGGTGGCCGCCTCGGCCAACCTGCCCTCGATCCTCTACACGATGTACTGGCGGCGATTCAACACGCGCGGGTCGGTGTGGAGCATCTACACGGGCCTCGTGACCTCGCTCGTGCTAATCGTGTTCTCCCCGTCAGTCTCCGGCTCGCCGGCCGCGATGCTGCCCGACGTGAACTTCGCCTGGTTCCCGCTGACCAACCCGGCGCTGGTTAGCGTGCCCCTCGCGTTCCTGGCGGGCTTCCTGGGGACCGTCACGAGCAAACGCGCCGCAGACCCGGAACTCAGTGCCGAGATGGAGGTCCGTTCCATGACCGGCGCCGGGGTGGCCAAGGCCCTGAGTCACTGAAGCCGCACCCCACCACCCCCTCCGGGGCTGGCCCGGCGGGGGTGGTGGTTTGCCTCAGCGTCCGCAGACAGCGTTGATGTCGCCGGCGAAGACCAGCGGGTTTCCGGTGCCGCAGAAACCCTGGCTGACCAGCTCGGCCGTCGAACTTTCGAGGGCGGGGGCAACGCCGAGGGGGCGTTCCACGCCGAGCAGGGATGCGAATCCGGTCGGCGGTGCCAACTGCTCCACCACCGTGTCGTCGGGATCCAGGCCCGCCTGCGCGGCGACGTGCCGGAAGAACTCGTCACGCCCCATCATCCCGTCCACCAGGCCGTAGGCCTGGGCAGCGCTGGGCTCGAAGATGTGCGCGCCGAGCTCGTCGCGGATGGTGGCCTCCGAAATCCCCCGGCCCTCCTCGACGTGGTCGATGAAGTTCTGGTACTCGGTCTCCAGCATGTTGGTCATCACCTCGCGCTCCCGGTCAGTCATGGGCCGGAACGGGTTGCCGAAGTCCTTGTTCTCGCCGGCAGTCAGGTATTCGTACTCGATGCCGCCGGTGGTCTCCACCCAGCCATTGAGAATGTCGCCCTCGGCCATCACCTCGTCGTAGTACACGATGGGGCCCATGATGACGCCGATGCTGCCGATCAGGGTGCCGTGGTCGGCGATGATCTCGTCGGCCATGGCCGTGGCGTAGACACCGCCCGAGGCGGACATGCCGGTGACGTGGACGAAGACCTGGTTTCCGGTGCGCTCCTGGTACCGCTCCACGGCATCCGAGATCGCCTTGGAGCCGGTGATGGTGCCTCCCGGGGTGTCCACCAGGAGCACCAGTGCCGATGCGGCGTCGCCGTCGATGTCGTCGATCTGCT
>CAZPSO010000259.1:0-3572 GCA_964588895.1 uncultured Tessaracoccus sp. | reverse complement strand
GGCCCGCGTCGTCGAGGGCATAGTTCCCTCACCGACGCCCAACAGCGCAAGTTCGGTACAGCTGAGGGATCAGGTCAGTTCGATGGTGGTGATGCAGGTGGGGTCCCCATCGAACGTGCTGATGGGCACGGAACCGGAAGTCCCGTCGGCATGCGAGACATCGAGGGTGGCGTGGACGTCGCGGGGCAGCCAGACGCCGACGAAACCGTTGACCCAGGAGGTGGCCTGCTCGTCGAAGAGCACGTCACCGTCGGTGGTGGTGATTCTCACGTCGAAGGCCTCCTCCACCATCTCGCCCTGACAGCCACCGAGCGCGTGGTAGGTGCAGGGGTGGGTGAAAGTCTGGAAGGGGGCGAACGAAACGTAGAACAGGTCGCCATCGATGGGGACTGACACCTCGTTCTCTTGGTCCATCACCACCACCTCGTCCGCGAAGACGGACGCTGCGACGGGCAGGGGTCGGGGGCGCGGATCGGAGTCCAGCTCGTCCACGATCTCCTCGCCAGAAAGGCCTTCCAGTCCATGCGCTGCCAGCAGGCCATCGCCGAGAACCTGGGTGGCGCCCTGGTCTGGAGTCTCCGCTGTTTCCCCCGCCCCCTGGTCGGGGCCGCACGCGGTCAGCCACAGTACTGCGACGAGGAATCCGGCCATCACGATTCGCTTCACGAGTGATCCTTCCGATGCTGCTCGCCAAGCTCATCTGACAAGCACCTTCACTACTACGACACGTCGTAGCGTACTACCCGTTCGGGCGTCAGCGATCGTGGGGGGCGGTTAAGTCCCAATAGTTCGTTTCAGTGCCTGGGACATACTGGGTGGATGCGATGGATTCGACGCAGGCTGGGACGGGTGTTGCGCGACCGGGTGGCCGGTCCGGAAGCCGACGCCAAGGCGCAACAGATCTGGGGGACGCCAGGTCCCCGATGGCACCATCCAAACGACGTGATCTGGCACGTCAACAGCGACGGCGCCATGTATCCAGGCGGCATCCGCTCCCTGCTGCTGCAGTCCCTTCACCCTGCAGCCATGGCCGGCGTGGCCGGGCATTCCGGGTACCGTTCCGACCCATGGGGCCGCCTGCAGCGCACGTCGGAGTTCATCGCCATGACCACCTACGGACCCATCGATTCGGCCGAGCACATAGTGGCCAGGATCCGCGGCATCCACGAGCGGGTCCGCGGCAAGACCGAAACCGGCCAGCCCTATCGCGCCAGCGACCCCCATCTCCTGGCGTGGGTCCACATCGCCGAGACCGAGAGCTTCCTGACCGCCTACCAGCTGTTCGGTGATCGACGGCTGACCCAGGAGGAAGCGGATGCTTACGTGGCCAGCGCAGCGCTCGTGGGCGAGAAACTCGGCGGCGAGAACCTTCCCCGGACCGAGGCGGAACTCCGGGACGCCCTCCAGGCCTTCCGGCCCGAACTGCGCATCAGCGCAGCCGCGCGGGATGCGGCCGACTTCATCCTCAAGGAGCCGCCCGTTCCCGGACCGGCAAAGTTGGGTTACTGGATGTTGGCCCTCGGTGCTGTGGCTTCGTTGCCACGGTGGGCACGTGAGGAACTGGGCCTGTCGTGGCCCCGTCCGCTCGATCCGGTCCTCCTTGGCATTGGCAGGTTCGCCACCAACACCGTGCGGTGGGCGCTGGGCGACCCCACGCTGCGGGATGCCTCCCGTGGGCGGGCCGCGGCCGACGCCGCGGCCCGACCCGGGGCCTGACCGCCTCAGTGCGTGCGGTTGTGGTTCAGGAACCGCTGCAGGCCCGTGGTGGTGACCGATCCCCAGTCGCCGTCGCGACCGACGCCCACCCGGCCCTGCAGGGCCTTGACCACCCGGGCATCGATCGTGGTCCCGCGGTCGAACCGCAGCCAGGTCCGGAACGCAGACTTCGTGACGTTGCCGAAGTCGCCGTCCTGAGTCACCCGGACCTGGCGCTGGAGACGCTTGACCGTGACGGGACCGAAGTCACCATCCTCCGGAATCCTCGCAGGCAGCGTCGGGTCATCCACCTGGATGCTGATCGGGTCCGTGTCCTTGGTGGCCAGATAGGTGGTCCACGTTTGTTTGCGGTACGAGGAAACATGGCCGGGACCGCGGTCCGCAAGCTGCCTCTTCAGCCCATCCTTGCCCTGCCGATAACTGTCGGCCTGCTTGGCCGCCCCCGATGACGGGGAGCCCCACTTGTTGGGCACCCCGTGGATGTGGTAACTCTTGAAATCCTGCGCACGGGTCCCCCACTTGGCCTTGCCCGTGGTGCGGAACCACGTGGCGATGCCCACCTTCCGGGCGGTGGAGATGATGGCCGCCACCTGCGCCTCGGACAGCCCCCTGACGGAGATGTCGACGGCGTCCCCGGCGTGCGTGCCCGCGGAGGCGGCCACGTTGCTGCCGTTGAAACCCCCCTGGCTGATGTGTACGGGCACGTCTGGCAGGAGCCTGTCGAGCTCCCGCAGGGCATCACGGAAGGTGGGGGAAAAGGACTTGCCCTTGTACGTCACTCGGCCCGTACGTGCGTTGTCCTCATCGCCTTCAGCATCGTCAGTGGGGTCCTCGTCGTGCTCCCACCAGTCATCGAAGAGCGCGGGGTCGTCGTCGGCAGCATCGGGGATCTCCTCGCCCAAGTCGGGAGGATCATCCAGGTCATCGGTCTCGATGACGACCTCGATAGGAGATTCGGGATCTTCGTTGCTTGCGAGCGTCCGGCCATCAGACATGTCGTCCTCCTGAAGTGTGCACCCACGTCGTTGTTGGGCGTTCATCATGGCACTCCCCGACTCGTGGCTCACGCCGCCGCGGGAGCGGGGGACCCCACTGGAGACGAAAGTGCCCCCGACCGGGTGGTCGGGGGCACTCCTGTGTCTTCAACCGATTACTCGGCGACCACCTCGAACGGAACGTGCGCGGTGACTGCCTGGTGCAGCTTGACAGCGGCGATGTGCTCGCCAGCGGTCTTGACCGGCTTGTCGAACGAAACCGCTCGCTTGTCGATGGCCGGTCCCCCGGCCTTCCTCACGGCCTGCACCAGCGCGCTGGTGGTGACGGAACCGAACAGCTGACCGGACTCGGAGACGCGGGCAGGAACCTTCACGCCCAGCGCTTCCAGCTGGTCGCGGACTTCCTGGGCGTGCTCCACACCCTGAATCTTTCGTGCGTCCCGGGAGCGCTTGATGCCCTCGATCTGCTTCTCGGCGCCCTTGGACCAGGAGATGGCCTTGCCCTGGGGCAGCAGGTAGTTGCGGCCGTAGCCGTCGCGGACCTCGACGACGTCGCCGGGAATGCCCAGCTTGTCGATGGTGTCGGTGAGAATGAGCTTCATCATGGAATTCTTCTCCTCACTCAGCGGGCCGTGGACGCGTAGGGCAGCAGGGCCACCTCACGTGCGTTCTTGACGGCGATGGCAACCTTGCGCTGGTCCTGGACCGAGAGTCCAGTGACGCGACGCGCACGGATCTTGCCACGCTCCGAGATGAACTTCTTGAGCAGGTTGGTGTCTTTGTAGTCGACGTTGGCCACGCGGGTGGTCTTCACCGGCATGATCTTCTTCTTGTTCACAGGCTTGCGCTGTGGACCGGCCA
>CAZPSO010000258.1:0-3573 GCA_964588895.1 uncultured Tessaracoccus sp. | reverse complement strand
ATGGCGCCGCGCCGGTTCCACCGTCGGCGACCGATGATGTGCACCGCGGCCACGTTGAACGCGTTGGCCGTGCGCACCATGGAGCCGATGTTGAAGTCGTGCTCCCAGTTCTGGATGGCCACGTGCAGCGGGGAGCGCCGCTGGTCCAGGTGGGCCACGATCTCCTCGAGCCGCCAATAGCGGAACTCATCCCCCACGTTGCGGCGATCCCCGTGGCGCAGCAGGTCTGGATCCAACCGGGGATCCTCCGGCCACGGCTGAGGGTGGGGGCCCACGCCGACGGCGGGCTCCGTCGGGTCCTCGGGTTCAGGGGTCTCGTGCATGGGAAAAGCCGACCCGATGCGGGCCGGCTTGGTTCCTGTCAGTTCGTGAAGGGGGGCTGGTAGCCGCCCTGCTGCGGCGGCTGCTGGGGCTGCTGCTGCGGGTTGTTCTGGTACTGCGGGGCGGGGGCCGGCGACTGCTGCTGCGGCGGGGGCACCTGGTAGGGACCCTGCTGCGGCTGGCCACCCGCGATCTGCCCCTGGCCCTCGCCCTGGGGGCGCTGGGAGATCTCGCCGAAGTTGACGGAGGGGCGCTGCCGCACCTGCGGGTCCTGGACCTCGAAGTAGGTGGCGCGTTCCATCTTGGCCATGCCGGCGATGATGTTGGACGGCACGGTCTCGATCTTGGTGTTGTAGTCGCGCACGTTGGCGTTGTAGAAGCGACGCCCGGCCGCGATCCGGTCCTCGGTGTCGGTGAGTTCGCGCTGCAGTTCCAGGAAGTTCACGTTGGACTTCAGCTCCGGGTAGGCCTCGACGGAGACGATCAGGTTGTGGACGGCCTGCGTCAGCTCGGACTCCAGCTGGGCACGCTGCTGGCTGGGCTCACCGTGGGCCTGGTTGGCCAGCTGGGCGGCGCTGTTGCGCAGGCTGGTGACCTGCTCCAGCGTGTTGCGCTCGTGGGCCGCGAAACCGCGGACGGTCTCCACCAAGTTCGGGATGAGGTCGTAGCGGCGGTTGAGTTCGACGTCGATCTGGCGCCAGGACTCCTGGATCAGGTTGCGTGCCTTCACGAAGCCGTTGTAGGCGCTGATGCCCCAGAAACCGGCCAGCAGCACGACAACGACGATGCCGATCAGCAGGAACTCCATCATCTCTCCTCAAGTTCAAACATTTTCTCGGCACCCACGGTAGCGCGCCGACGGGACTCAGAGCCCCAGATCCTCGAGCCCCAGTGCGTAACGATACTCGTATCCGGCCGCGCGAACACGATCCGCGGCCCCCGTGGAGCGATCCACCACGACGGCGACGGCGGCCACCTGGCCGCCGGCGGCCTCAACGGCCTCCACCGCAGTCAGCGCGGATCCGCCCGTGGTGGAGGTGTCCTCCACCACCAGCACCCGCCGGCCCGCCACCTCGGTGCCTTCGATACGACGCTGCAGGCCGTGTTCCTTGGTGGACTTGCGCACCACGAAGGCATCCAGCCGGCCGCCGGAGGCAGCGCGGGCGTGCAGCATCGCGGTGGCCACCGGGTCGGCGCCCAGGGTCAGGCCCCCCACGGCGTCGAAGTCCAGGTCGTCGGTCAGGCGGTTCATCACCCGGCCCACCATCGGGGCGGCGGCACCGTCCAGGGTGACGCGTCGCATGTCGATGTAGTAGTCGGCCTCATGGCCCGACGCCAGCGTCACCTTCCCGTGCACCACGGCCAGGTCAAGTACGTGGGCGAGAAGTGCTTGGCGGTCTGTCATTTCTGCTCCGTTGCGGTCAGGACGCCGAACACCACGGAGCGGTCGGACGTCGGGATCAGGTCCTCGTGGGTGATCAGCGTGATGAAGGCCTGGACGGCCTCCTGGTCTGGCTGACCCGGCACCGGGTCCAACACCCAGGCCTCGTCGGCCTGGACGGTCAGGTCCCCGGATGAGGTGATCAGCGTGTAGGTGTGGATGGCGTCGATGGATTCCACCATCACCTGGTGACCGTCGTGCAGCTTCTCCCAGCCCGCGAAAGGCTCACCGTGGGTGATCTGGTGTCCGGAGACGGCGAAGTTGCCCACCTGGCCCGGCTGGGCGGTGCCGGGGTACCAGCCGACGCCACGGTTCAGGTGCTCGGTGCCCACCACCACGGGCCACCACTGTGATTGGCCGAGGGCCGGGATGCGGATCATCCATTGCGCGGTGCCGGGCTGGGGTTCGCTCACAAGCCGTGGTTCGTCGCCGCGCTCGTCGGCCATCGCCCGCCAGTCCTGGCGCAGTTGGGCCAGCTCATCCGCGGCGGCGCGCCGCGTCATCTCGGAGGTGCCCACGAAGGTCCACAGGGCCCATCCGCCGGCCACCAGGGCAGCCACCAGAGCCAGGATGCCCAGGCCCGCCAGGGGGTTGAAACCCCTCTGGCGCGGCTCCTCCTCCACGGGTTGCACGTCGTCCACGGCATCCATTGTTGCCGACCGGCCCTGATTCACGAGAACCACACCTTCCCCGGCGCCGGTTGCGGGGAGGTGGCGTGCTCGCCGTCGGAGAAGGGGGTCGCCCCCTGGGCCCATGCCCTGGCGTGCCGTCCCTCCAGCCAGCGGTAACCGAACGGCAGGGTGGCGGACTGCTGCTTGACGTAAGCCATCGGCAGGCGCACCTCGGAGCCAACGAACACCAGGTTCCCGAAGCGCTTGCCCTTGTGGACCGGCGTCTCGGCTCCCAGCGCGAGGTGCGGCCACCTCTCCGCCAGGGCGGCCAAAACGCGTCGGGACCAGTGGAAGGGCGCGGTGTCGGTGACGTTGACCACCACCAGCCGCTTGCCCCGCCCCACCCGGTGGATGCTCTCGATGGCCTGCCGGGTGATGAGCTCGCCGGGAACCTGCCAGCCGCGGAAGGCGTCCAGGATCACCACGTCGGCGTAGTCGGCGGGCATCGCCTCCAGGCCGAAGCGGCCGTCGACCTCGCGCACCTTGATGCCGGAGCGGGGCGGCAGCGGGATCTTGGCCCGGACCTCGGCCACCAGCGCAGCGTCCGGTTCCAGCACGATCTGGGCCGTGCGGGGGCGTCGCCATGCCACCCACCGGGGCAGCGTCATGCCCGCCCCGCCGATGTGCACGATCCGCAAGCGTTCGTCGGGTGGGGCGTCGAAAACCATGTCGTCGAGCACCATGGCGATGTGTTGGACGTACTCGAACAGCAGCAGGTCGGGGCGGGCCGGGTCCACCCAGGACTGGGACGTCGGCCCGAACTTCACGTAGAAGGCCCCGTCCACCTCGTCGTCGGGGACCAGCCGATCGTTCACCGCTTCAGTCCAGCGCCGGGGCGACGTGGCCGACCCGTTGTCCGTGGCCCAGCACCGGCCAGTCCCCCAGGCGCTCAAGTGCCTCGGCCTCCACCCCGCCGATCCGGCGCAGCAGCGCCGCGGCCAGCACACCGGTGGCGCGTTCGTTGCCGTCGAGGATCTTGACCGCCAGGCCGTGTCCGTCGGCCAAGCCGACGGCCAGCACTCCCTCGGCGCCGTCCTTCGCGATGGCGCCGGGCATGGCCTCCATGAAGAGGGTGGCCAGGCGGCCGGTGCCCGCCACCAGGTGCGGGTGGGTGCGCATGGCGTCGGCCACCCGGGCGCG
>CAZPSO010000257.1:0-3574 GCA_964588895.1 uncultured Tessaracoccus sp. | reverse complement strand
GATCTTGGCGATCACGGGCAGATGGCGGCCCTCCTCGTCCATGATCTCGTGGACGCGCTCGATGTCCTTGCCGGAGCGGACGAACGACAAGGCGATCATGTCGATGTCCTGGGACAGCGCCCAGCGCAGGTCACTCTCGTCCTTCTCGCTCAGCGCGGGGACGGAGACGGCCACACCGGGCAGGTTGATGCCCTTGTTGTTGGAGACCGGTCCCGGGACCGTGACCTCGCACACGACGTCGGTCTCGGTGAACTCGACGGCACGCAGGCCGCCCTTGCCATCGTCGATCAGGATGGCGTCGCCGGGATTCACGTCGCCCGGAAGACCCTTGAACGTGGTGGAACAGCGTTCCTGGTTGCCCTGGATGTCATCAATGGTGATGGTGAAGGCGTCCCCCACCTCCAGGTCATACTTGCGGTCCTCCTCGAACCGGCCGAGCCGGATCTTGGGGCCCTGCAGGTCTGCCAGTACGCCCACCGTCTTGCCCGTGGCGCGGGCGGCTTCGCGGACGTTATGGAGACGTTCGGCGTGTTCGTCGTAGTCGCCGTGGCTCATGTTGAGGCGGGCGACGTTCATGCCCGCGTCTATCAGGCCAATGAGCGTTTCGACGCTGTGGGAGGCTGGTCCGAGGGTACATACGATCTTCGCTTTGCGCACGGCACCACCCTACCCGAACCGGACCGTCGGTTCAGCGAGGGTCAATGATCGCGAACCCGCTCCAGCGCCTGGTCCAGGTCGTTGGGCAACGGGGACGTGAAGGTGGTCCACTCCCTGCTCGAGGGATGCGTGAAGGACAACTCCACCGCATGCAGCCACTGGCGTTCGAGGCCCAGTCGTTGCGCCAGGGCCGGGTCGGCGCCGTACAGGGGATCCCCGCAACACGGGTGGCCGATGGCGGCCATGTGTACCCGGATCTGGTGGGTGCGTCCCGTCTCGAGGTCCACCTTGACCAGGGTGGCGGCGCGGTGCGCCTCGATCGTGTCGTAGTGCGTCACGCTGTGCCGTCCGCCCTCGAGGATCGCCATCTTCCACTCGGCGCCGGGGTGCCTGCCGATGGGCGCCTCGATGGTGCCGGTGAACGGGTCGGGATGGCCCTGCACCAGCGCGTGGTAGGTCTTGGAGACCTCCTTGTCCCGGAAGGCCTGCTTGAGGATGGAGTAGGCGCTCTCCGATCGGGCGAGCACCATCAGCCCACTGGTGCCCACGTCGAGCCGCTGGACCACGCCTTGACGCTCCGGTGCGCCCGACGTGGCGATCCGCACCCCCGAGGCCGCGAGGTGTTCCGTGACGGATCCCCCGTCCCAGCCCAGGCTCGGGTGGGCCGCCACTCCGGCGGGTTTGTCCACCACGACGATGTCGGCATCCTCATGGACCACGCGCAGCCCGCTGACGTGCGTGGGCCGCGGCACAGCACGCTCCGGCTTGAGGTCCCCGGTGGCGATCTCGAGCAATGTTCCGGCGCTCACACGCTGCGACCCCTTGGCCACGCCCACCCCGTCGAGTTGGACACCACCGGCTTCGATCAGGGCCTCGATGCGGGAGCGGCTGTAGCCGCTGATCCGGGCTGCGGCCACATCCACCCGCTCGCCCGAGAGCGAATCCGGGACCAGGAAGACGCTCATGCCGTCTGCGTCTCCTTCGTCGCCTCGGAGTCCTCCCCTTCGCCGGTGAAGGAGAACCACACGATCAACACCGCGGCGACGGTGATGCAGATGTCGGCGATGTTGAAGATGGCGAACCAGGGCACGTTGAAGAAGTCGATGACGTGGCCCCGCAGCGGCCCGGGCTCGAGGAAGATCCGATCCCACAGGTTACCGGCGATGCCTGCCACCAGGAGGCCGAGCGCGACGGCGTGGGCGGGGCGGCGGATCCGGGGCAGGGCGTAGACCAGCGCTGCCAGCAGTGCCACGACGGCGAAGACCGAGAAGACGACGGTGAAGCTGCCCCCCATCCCGAACGCCGCACCAGGGTTGCGGATCAGGGTGAGCAACAAGTGACCTTCGATCAACTCGATGGAGGTTCCCGGACTCAGATAGGTGACGGCCGCCAGCTTGGAAAGTTGGTCACCGGCCAGGCCCAAGGCGCCGACGCCGAGCGCCAGTCGCTGGGCCGGGCCGAACCAACGCAGCTGGCTCAGCGCCGTTCCTCCCGCTGCTTGCAGGTGACGCAGAGGGTGGCCCGGGGGAACACCTGGAGGCGCCCCTTGCCGATGGGGTCACCGCACACCTCGCACAGGCCGTACTGGCCGTCGTCGAACAACTGCAGCGCCAGGCGCGCCTGGTCTGCCATTTCGCGGACGTTGGCGGCCAGCGAAAGCTCCTGGTCGCGTTCGAAGTTGCTGGAGCCAACGTCGGCGGGGTCACGGCCCGCACCGTCCGTACCGCCCTGCAGGAGGGAGCTGAGCTCCTTCTCCTTCGCCGCGATCTTTTGTTCGAGCCGGTCGATTTCGTCTATGAGCTGGGTGCGCTGCTCCGCGACTTCTTCATCCGTCCACGGATCCTCACCCTCACGCACGGGGAGCGTGGGCTGGTTCCGGGTTGCCTTGTTGCTGGCCATGTTCACAGACTTTCTGGGAGGAAGTGTCCGGGCAGACTACACCCCGGACGGGTCCCATCGGTAACCGGCGCGCTCAGCCCTGGGACTCGTTGGCGGCGAGGGCGTCCAGGCGGGGAGTCCGGGAGCGCTCGGCAACCAGTTCCGGCACATCTTCCGGCTCCGGGTCCTCGGAATCGAGAATCTCGATTTCCTTCTCGAAGAACGAGCGCAGGTTGTTGCGGTAGTGCCCCTCGAAATCGCGCAGGTGCGAGACCTTGGTGCTGAGCTCCTCGCGCTCGCGTTCCAGCTGGTCGAAGAGCTCGTGACGCCGACGGTCGGCATCGACGTTGACCCTTTCGGCGTTCTGCTGGGCCTCGGAACGCATCTGCTCGGCGTTCACGCGGGCCTCGGACTCAATGCGCTCCGCCTTGGTGCGGGCGTCGGTGCTGATCTCGCGGGCTTGCTGCTTGGCTTCTTCGAGCTTCCGGGCGGCTTCCGCCTCGGCTTCCTCGACCAGCTGCTCCGCCTGCCCGGTGGCGAGCTGGACCAGGCGGATGACGGCGGGGCTGGCTTCCTCGCGTGTGGTGACCGTGATGGTTTCGGCCTGGCCCACGGCCTCGGCGACGCGCTGGGAGCGGACGTCGCTGAGCTCGGCGCGCACGCGCTCGAGCTCTGCGCTCATCTCGTCGTTGCGGCGGCTGAGTTCCTGGATATGGTTCTGCGTCTCTTCGCCGGCACCGGCCCCCACGGATTCCCGAAGCCGCTCGTTCTCCTCACGCAGTCGCGCGAGTTCCTCTTCCCTGGCGGAGATTTCCTGGTCCTTCGCGGCGAGCTGCTCGTCGACGACGCCCGGGGTCTCTTCCCCGCCCGTACCGCTGGCCTCTGCCTCGCGGCGGAGCAGGTCACGCTCGTTCTCGAACTGCTGGAACGTGGCCTCCACCTTGTCGATGAAGAGATCGACATCACTGACTTCGTAGCCGGCGTTGCGACGGGCCATGCGGAAACGGACCCGGCGGACCTCATCCAGGGTAAGGCTCAT
>CAZPSO010000256.1:0-3596 GCA_964588895.1 uncultured Tessaracoccus sp. | reverse complement strand
CCGGAGCAGTTCTGGGCCACGGGGCTCTTGTCCTGGCCGGCCACCAGCCAGTCCCGCCGGGCGGTCTCGTCCCAGGGCAGGCCGGGGGTGTTCTGCAGGTCGGCTTCGCTGAATCCGTGGCCCGCCAGCATCTCGCGCACCCCGGCCACGTGGTCGGGCTGGCCCGAGTGGCTGGCGCACGCCAGCGCCAGGTGGTCGCTGGGCAGGTCCAGGCCGCAGTCCAGCATGGCCAGTGCCTGCAGGGGCTTGTTGGCGGAACGGGCGAAGATGGCGGCCGTGGGGTCGCCTACGTGGTCGATGACGGCCCCTGTCGGGTCGACGACCGCCGCGATGCCGTGGTGGACGGATTCGACGGCACCATCGCGGATGACGTGCGCGACGACGGGAGCGGTATCGAAGGTCATGGCACGTCAGTCTAGGGTCAGATGCCCAGGATCGCCTTGGCGATGGTGAAGTACAGGATCAAACCGGTGGCGTCCACGAAGGTGGCGATGAAGGGCGTGGAGAACACGGCCGGGTCCGCCTTCACGGCCCTGGCCACCAAGGGCATCAGCCCGCCCACAGTGGCGGCGGTGGTGCAGATCGCCAGGAGCGTCAACCCGATCACGGCTCCCATCTCCCAGCCGAGCACGAGCCCGGCCGCGACGAATCCGACGGTGCCCAGCAGGAGGCCCAGGAGGCCACCCACCCGGATTTCACGGAAGAAGACCTTGCCGATGTCCCGGGGCCGCACCTCACCCACGGCCAGCGCGCGGGTCACCGTCGACGCGGCCTGCGAGCCTGCGTTGCCCCCGACGCCGATGAGCAGGGGGATGAACAAGGCCAGCGCCACCACCTGGGTCAGTTCGGCCTCGAAGACGTCCATCACCTGGACGGTGAGGATGGCGGAGACGCCCAGCACGAACAGCCACACGATGCGCGACTTGACCAGCCCCCGCACCGGGGTGGCCAGGTACGGCCTGTCCAGCGCCTCGCTGGCGCCGGCGCGGGCGATGTCCTCGTCCTCGGCCCGGTCCAGGATGCGGTACGCGTCGTCGGCGGTCAGGATGCCGATCAACCGGCGCTCGGCGTCCACCACCGGCACCGCCTGGAACCCCTCCCGCAAGGCGCTGCGGGCGGCCTGTTCCGCCTCGTCGGCCGCGTGGACGAACACCGGTTTGCTCATGACGGTGGCGACGGTGGTGCCTTCCTGGGCGAGCATCAGCTGGCGCAGCGACACCACACCCTCCAGGAGGCGGTTCGGGTCGGTGACGACGACCACGTAGATGGTCTCCGCGTCGGCGGCCATCCGCCGGGCCTTGGCGACGGCGTCCTCGACGGCGGTGTCCGGCAGCACCCGCACGTATTCGGTGGACATCCAGCGACCCACGGCGTTCTTGGGATAGCCCAGCATGGGCGTGGTGAGCTCCCGCTCCTGCCACGACAGTCCGCGCATCAACTCGCGCGCCACCCCGGCCGGCAGTTCGCCCAGCAGGGAGGCCCGGTCGTCGGGGTCCATCTCCTCGAAGAAGGCCAGGACCTCCGACTGCCGGAGCCCGGCGAACAGTTCCGCCCGCATGGCAGGGTCGAGGCGCTCGAAGACTTCCAGGGCCACGTCGCGGTCCAGCAACCGGTACAGCTTGGCGCGGGTGGCCACGTCCTCGCGTTCGAGCAGCAGGACGATGTCGCCGGGGTTCATCGACCTCAGCAGCGAATCCGCCTGCGCCGCGCGTCCCCCGTCGAGGTGGGTCACGACGGTGGATGCCATGGTGTCGAACTCGTCGTCCAGGCTCATGTGGCCTCCTCTCACGGGCGCCCCAGTCTAGAAGGGCCCTGGTCGGCAGTGTGCGGTTGTGGCTGGTGGGTGTACGGATCTGGTGGGAGAATCCGACCACAACTGCACAGTGACCCGCCGCAGGTGTCCACGCGCGGGTGGGGACGCTTTAGTCTCCGAGCTGGCGCTGCCAGGAGTCGATGGCGTCCTTGGCATCCTTGAGTCCGGCGCCGGTGAACTCCCGGTACAGCTTGATGGCGGCGATCTGCTGCCCCGCGTCCAGCCGTGCGGTGATCGCGCGACGCTGCTCGGTGCTCAGGCGACGTGCGAAGGCGGGAGGCTCGTAGGGCCCGTGCTGGTAGGGCTGCGAGCCGAGCGAGCGTCGGCGCTTGGTGCTGGACAGCGACGGGTAGATCACCCACAACCAGATGGCCATCATGAGCACCAGCGGGCCCGCATTTCCGCGGGAGATGACGGTGATGCCCACCGCCACCAGAATCATCCACCACTGGGCATACCAAGGGTCCTCGTGGCGTTCGCTGGAAGCGGCGACCTCGCCGTACATGCTGGGCTGCGTCACGCTCGGCAGGGGCGCGGGCTGCGAGTACGGGGTGGTCGGCGGATTGGGCCTGGGGTCCGGCAGGTCGTTGAACAGCCCGTCGATCTCGCCCTGGAAACGGGCCCGGAGCACCTTCTCCATGCGGTCGTTGAACTCGATGGCATCCAGCCGGCCAGTGGCGTGGTGCTCCTGCAGCATCTCCAACGCGGAATCCCTCTCCGCGTCTCCGATCCTGAGCCGGTTTCGATCATCTGCCATGCCTATCAGGGTAACCCTTCGGGTCGCTCAGGTGCCGCCGACCTGCTCGGGGACCTGCTGGGAGCTGCCGCGCACCTTGAGCACGGGATCCAGCACGATGCGGGCGCGACGCATGGAGCGTCCCGCGATGCGGGCGGCCAGGAGTTGGCCGGCCCACTGGCCCACCTCGAAGGCGGGCTGGTCCACGACGCTGACGGCGGGGTCCACCATCTCGTTCCACTGGTCGTCGTCCACCCCGATCAGTGCCACCTCCACGCCGATCCGGTGCCCGGCGCGGCGCAGGACGGTGTAGGCCTCCGCGGTCAGGGTGTTGGTGGCGGCGAAGACCGCGTCCACGCCACCCAGGTTGCGCAGGAGCTTTTCGACGTCGTCGGGGGTGCGTGGGTCGTGGAACGGCAGGCGGGCATATCCGACGCGCGAGCGCGGCACTCCCGCCTCCGCGAGACGGCGTTCGAAGCCACGCTCCCGTTCCCGCATGGGGGTCAGGTCGGCATCGTGGCTCAGCATGAGGAACCCGGTGCGCCCGGCGCGCAGCAGCTCCTCCGCGGCCATCCAGCCGATCATCTCGTTGTCGACGTTGATGGAGTCGCCCATGAAGGAACCCATGCGCCTGTCCACGCTGACCACCGGGATGCCTGCGGATTCGAGCGTCTCCACCCGGGTCTGGGAGGCGGAAACGGCTGCGATCATGACCCCCGAAACCTGGTGGGCGGCCACCGTCTCCATGGCGGAGGTTTCCAGCTTGAGGTCCTCCTGGGAGTTGCACAGCACCACGGAGTAGCCCTCGGCGTGCGCCACCCGCTCGAACGCCTCGATCATGCGGTGGAAGAAGGGGTTGCGCACGTCGGGGACGATGGCGGCCCACAGGTCGGATCGTTGGCGACGCAGTGCCCGGCCCGCGCTGTTGGGCCGGTAGTTGACGGCCAGGATCGCCTGCTGCACCCGTTCGCTGAGTTCCGGCGCAACCGTCGGGTTGTGGTTCAGGACCCGTGAGACGGTGGCGGGCGAGACGCCGGCCGCGCGGGC